>CALVPN010000011.1 GCA_944351375.1 uncultured Bacilli bacterium
GTTACTAACTTAACAGTTTTCTCTTCATTATTAACACTAACTGCTCTCCATAACTTACCACTATACCATATATAGTTATTAGGATCTTCTCCTGTTATAAAGGTATCTGTTTCATCATCATATTGATTTTCTTTTGGTATATTTTCAAGTAATACAGTACTAGCCTTTTCTCCAACTGATTGTTTTGCAACTACTCTTAACTTTCCTTTAAAAGTCTTTCCACTCGCTTCCTCAGTAGTCGCATCATAATCTATCCATATTCTTAATGTATAATTAACAGTTTCTCCTACCGCTACACTACCTGTATCTACTATTCTATTAGGATTAGTTCCCATATTAGTTAAATCATCCGCATTTCCTACTGCACTATTTTTAGTTAGACTATACCTTATTGCAGAATCTGGCATTCTACTTTCTCCACTATCTAGAGGTATATCATCCAAATAAATAGTATAATCTGTATCTATTTTTCCTTCATTCACTATTCTAAAATTAAATCCCTCTAATTTCATACCTTCAGAGTCTTCTATAGGTATCTGACTACCTAATGTTAATTCATTATCTTCTTCTAGTATTAAACCTAAAGAACCTGCTCTTACTATATATTCTTTCTCACCAAATATTGTTGTAGTAAGATATGCGAAAGCTATTCCTATTAGAAGTAATACTATAATAGCAATAGCAATTATAATAATCTTTTTATTTTTCTTTATCGCTTCTCTCATTCATGAACACCTTACCTTTATATAAATCATAACACAATATTTAAATTATAACAATCAAAAAGATGATAACTTTACATCATCATCTCATCTTCAAATGTATTAACAGCAGTTTTTACTTTTTGTTTCATCATGTTAAGTTTAGCAGGATTTTTCTTAAAATATTGATATACTCCATATCCTGCAGCAGCCATAACACCTGCTGTTATCATCATTTTTTTCTTATCCATAAATACGCCTCCTACAAGTATTATGGATAAATGATTTTAAATTATACCATTTTTTAAATAATAATCTAAACTAGTTCTTCTTTTTTGTTCACTTGTATTATTAATAGCAGACTCTAATGCTTTAATATCTCCTATTAAAATAAGTTTTTCTTTGCTTCTAGTAACACCTGTATAAATAAGTTTTCTATATAACATTTTATGATATCCTTTTACTATTGGCATAATAATAGTTTTAAACTCACTACCTTGACTCTTATGTATAGATATAGCATATGCTAAAGAGAAATTGTTAAACATAGTAGGTGTATACTTAACTGTATTGTCATCATAATCTATATAAACTTCTTTTTTAGGACTTATTTTTATTTTACTAATATTACCAATATCTCCATTAAAAACATATTCATCAGGCATATTAGCAAGCTCTATTACTTTATCACTTTCTCTAAAAACAACATTATTAATAGATATTTCTTTTTTAGTAGTTTTTTTAGGATTTAACAATTCTTGTAAAGCATTATTAATATTATCTATACCATTAATAGTTTTATACATAGGAGCAAGTACTTGATAGTCAGTATTTTTAATCTTACTAACTTCTTCTTTAATAGTATCTATTACTTTATTATCAGGACATTTTATAAACTGTAAGTCTTCTCCTTTATTAAAGATATCTATATTAAGTACTCCTTCATTAATATCATGAGCGAGTGTTATGATATTAGAGTCTTTTCCTTGTCTATATAAATTTTTTAATTTAATCACTCTTAATTCATTACTTTCTAGCATGTCATGTAAAACATTACCTGCTCCAACACTAGGTAATTGGTTAGCATCTCCTACAAAGACTATTTTAGTATTAGTAGATAATCCTTTTAAAAGATTAGCCAGTAATAAAGTATCTAACATACTAGATTCATCTATAATAACAAATCTTGCATTACTTTTATTATATTCATTTATTTGAAACTTATTAGTATCTTTATTCCACTTTAAGAATCTATGAATAGTAGAAGCAGATAGATTTGTAACTTCACTCATTCTTTTACTAGCACGTCCTGTAGGAGCCAGTAACACTAAGTTTTCCATTAAGTCTTTAGTTTTATAGCCATTAAGAGCTTGATATAAGTCTATAATTCCCTTAATAATTGTAGTTTTTCCAGTTCCTGGTCCTCCAGTTATAACTAAACATTTATTAGTTAAGGCTTCTCTAATCGCTTTACTTTGCTCTTCATTATAAGTTATATTATTTTTAAGTTCTATTTCTTTTAAGACTTTCTCATATTTTTTTAATGTCTCACTCTTTTCATGAGCAAGTAATCTTAATCTTCTAGCAATAAATATTTCTGCATCATAATATTCTTTTAAATAGATTTTATCTTCTTTTACTACAATTAATTCTAAACTAATTAAACTATTTAAGGCTTCAAGTAGTAATTCATCACTTATATCAGTACTTATTATTCTAATAAAGTAAGGTCTAACTTCATCTAAATAAAAGTAAGTATTGCCAGATACATTAGTAAGTTCTCTCAAAATATAGATAAGTACTGCTCTTATTCTTTTAACATTATCAGTTTCTTCACTATTTTTTTGATAGATATAATCACATGTCTTAAAGTAAATATCATCTATAAAGTAATAAGCTTTATAAATATCATCATTAATAATATCAAAGCTCTTTTCTTTAAATTTACTATATATTTTAAGGCTATCTCTAGTAGAAAAACCTAATTTAGATAGATTAAGAATTATTTCATAACTACCTTGATAATTCTTTAATGCTTCATGTAATACTCTTACTTGTTTTTCACTAACTCCTTTAACTAATAATAAATTATTAGGATTTTCTAATATTACATTAAAAGTATCTTCATGAAACATTTCAACTATGGCTTCTGCAGTTTTCTTACCTATTCCTTTAAACATATCACTAGATAAAACACTAACCATAGAATCAGTCTCTTTTGGCATAATTCTAAGAAAACTATTAACTACAAACTGCTCTCCATATTTAGAATGATTTGTAATATTACCTTCTAATACATAAGTATCTATCTCATTTAAATCAGGTAAATATCCAGTAATAGTAATAGTCTTATTAATAAATTTATCTAAACCAGAACTAGTCTCTTTTACTTTAAATAAACCTATTAAGTAGTTATTAGTATTACTTCTAAAAATTGTCTTTTTAAAATTTCCTGTTACTTTACTCATCTATATCTCCTATATTAATTATTAGTTTCAATTTCTTTGATATCAATATTCATTATTTCTAAATAATCCTTTTCAGCTTTTGTTAAATGATTTTTCATATATTTATCATACTCTTCATGAGCTTTTTTCAAAGCTTCTTCATGTGAAACAGTCCCTTTAGTATGTAATATATCATTATGAGTCATAGTAAGAAAACTATCAAGTTCTCCTATCCAGTCTTTCATTGTCATTGTTTTCCTTTTTAAAGCATTAATTTCTGCCACATCTAAATAAGCAGATACTAATCTATTTAAGACTTGTAATTCTTCCATACTTAAATAATTCTTAGCAATTTCTGTCTCTTTTCTTGTTGGAGTATCTCCCTTAAAATTTGTAAGACCAATATTTTCTTTATTACTATCCACTCTATTATATACTATTTCTGCAGCAGTATTGTTAGAAACAGCATAATGCATTTTATTTTGCACTGTCTTAAAAAAATTAATAGTTATTTCTTTCTTAGGGTCATAATCAATAGAAGTTGCATAAATATCAAGAATTTTTCTCCAAAAAACTTTTTCACTACTTCTTATATCTCTAATTTTATCTAATAATTCATCAAAATAAGGATCTGTCCCATTATTTTTAAATCTTTCAACATTTATATTATAACCTTTTACTAAATAATCTTTTAGTTTTTTATTAGCCCATATCCTAAATTTAGTTCCTTCATTAGATTTTACTCTGAATCCAACCGCAATTATCATATCAAGGTTATAATAATTAGTAGGTTTAGTAGAAAATTCGGAATTTCCGAATTTTCTCATTGTATTATTCTCTTCTAATTCATGTTCTAAATAAATATTTTTTATATGTTCATTAATTGTTGACTTTGCTTTATTATATAATTTACCTATTTGTTCTTGAGTTAGCCAAACATTTTCATCTTCTAATATAGCGGTTACTTCAACATTATTATCTGTTTCGTATATGAAAAAATTATTTTCTTTCAAGATATCCCTCCTTAAAAATTAATTATCTACTTCTCCAATCAAACTATCTAATAAATAGCTTTTAATCTTAACATTTTTAAAAGTATTAGAAGGAATATCTCCTTTTACTTTAACTTTTAAATAATTACTAGTATGTCCTATACTAACTCCATCTTTAACTTCTTCAAATAAGACTTCTAATGTTTTACCAATAAACTTATTAGCATACTCCTTCTCTAACTCACGAGAAACATCAAGAAGCCTTCTTGCTCTTTCCTTTTTAATGTTACCATCTATATGTCCATCCATCGTACTTGCAACAGTTCCTTTTCTATCTGAATATGGAAAAACATGTATTTTAGAAAAGCCAAACTTACGAGAATTTTCTATTGTTTCTAAAAAGTCTTCTTCACTTTCTTTAGGAAATCCTACAATTATATCAGTAGTTATAGATATATTAGGTCTAATATCTCTAATTTCTTTTAACTTTTCTTCAAAGTATTTTAAATCATACTTTCTATTCATTAACTTTAAAACATTATCACTACCAGCTTGTAAAGGTATATGTAAGTGATCTACAATTATATTACTATTTTTAATAACATCTAAGACATCACTATTTAACTCTGTTACTTCAATGCTAGATATTCTAAGACGTTTTAATCCTTCTATTTTAACTAGTTCTTTTAGAAGAGTTGCAAAGTTAGTATCAAGATCAACTCCATAATTACCAGTATGAATACCAGTTAAGACAATTTCTTTAAAACCTTTATTAACTAATGCAGTTACCTCACTAATTACTGTATCTAAGTCTTTACTTCTACACTTACCTCTGACATAAGGAATAATACAATAACTACAGAAGTTCTCACATCCATCTTGCACTTTAACAAAGGCTCTACATCTATTTTTAAAATCTGTTATATACATATCTTCAAACTTTTCTTTATCTAGTCCTACTCTTCTAATGGGCTCTTTATTAGTAAAATATAAATCAAGTAACTCTACAATCTTACTTTTATCTTTATTACCAACATAAATATCTATATCATTAAACTCATCAGGATGATCTTCCACATAACAACCAAGCCCTACTATACAAGCATTAGGATTATTTCTTTTAATACGATGTATTATCTTTCTACTTTTGATATCAGCAGTATTAGTAACAGTACAAGTATTAATTATATAAACATCACTAACTTCATCTAAATTATTTACTACATCATATCCTGCTTCTATTAGTTTTAACATAATGTATTCACTTTCATAAGTATTTACTTTACATCCTAATGTATAAACACATACTTTCATTACATCACTTCCTCAAAAACATATTAAAAATATTTACTTATTTTAGTTTTTACTTTATCACAAATTTTTTGATGTCCTACATTATTAGGATGCAAACCATCAAAAAGCTCATCAACTTCTAACAAATCATAAATATATAAATAATCAACATTATTTTCTAAACAAATGCTTTTTAACTCTTTATCAAAATCAATTATTTTATTATTTAAATAACATTTATCTTTATCCCAGGGTAAAGGTGTTACTTTAGACTCATCTACTTTTGTTAATCCAATAAATAATATATTATCAGTATATTTTTTAGCACTATTAATTAAAGCCATAATATTGTTTTTAAACGTTTCAAGTGAAACTCTATATTTATCTTTTATATTTTGAGTATCATTAATTCCTATAGAAAAAATAATTATTGTATTATCTTCTTTAGCAAATCTTATTTTACATTCATTAACAAATCTATTTTTAATACCTTCAGTAACATCTCCTGATATTCCTAAATTAAAAACAGTGTAATAATTATTGCTATTGTCATTTTCTAAGGCCAATCTTAAACGATTTACCCAACCAGCTTTTTCTTTATCCCACGCACCATAAGTAATACTATCACCAAAAACTAAAATATTTATATCTTTCATATTAGTTTTCTATCCTTTCATTTTTACTAAATTCAATTAATTCATCAAAATCAGATAAATAGGTTTGGTCTTGTTTTACTCTATATTTTTCATATTCATCTAGAGCCAGAGCATCCGCTATTTCTCTTTTTATTTTCCCATTATCTTTTAAAATGTTATATTCATTTAGTTTTAAAAATAATTCTAATTTTTCTTTCCATTCTTTCATTGAAATAATATGTCCTAATTTAACTTGCCTTTCTGCATAATCTAAGTACATTGAAACTAAATTATTTAATTCAGTTATCTCTTCTTTACTTAAATAGTTTTTAGCAATTACAACATCACTTTCTAATATTTTACCTTTAGGAGCATTTTTCCAAGTCTGTAAGCCCATATTATCTTTATTAGCATCAACCCTATTATAAATAATCTCAGGTGCAGTCATACCTGTAATAGCATAATGCAATTTATTTTGAACATTTTTATAAAATTCTTTAGTAATCTCACTATCTTTATCATAATCATAACTACACTCTTTAAAAATATCTGTTATTTTTTGATAAAATCTTCTCTCACTAGCTCTAATTTCTTTAATTTTAAGTAATAACTCATCAAAATAATCTTTACCAAATTTTGGACCATTTTTAAGCATTTCTGTATTTACAACAAAACCTTTTTTTATATATTCTTTTAAAGTATTAGTTGCCCAAATTCTAAACTGTGTCGCTTCATAACTATTAACTCTATAACCAACGGCAATTATAGCATCTAAACTATAGACATTAGTATTATATTTTTTTCCATCATTAGCAGTTATTCGAATTTTTCGAATAACTGAATCTTCATTAAGTTCCCCACTACTAAACACTTCTTTTAAATGATAATTTATAGTATTTACTTTAACAGAAAAAAGTTCAGCCATACTTTTTTGAGTTAACCAAAAATTTTCATCATCATATAATACTTCTATTTTTACATTACCAGTTTGATTTTGATAAAAAATTATATCTTTTAAATTAGCAACTGTATTCATATGTTTCACATCCTTACTTTTTAATCTGCTTATTTTAAATAATTTATTAGCAATTATTATATAAAGTATAAACTTTTTTACTAAGTTCAATTAACTCATCAAACAATTAAGTAATTTATATTATTTTGAGTTGATAAGCAGAATATTTATATTTATTTAACTTATTTCTAAAATATAACAATTTATAACACCCTAACCTATTTTTAACAAAGTCATACACAAAATCAGAGAACTGTGTATAGTTTTGTTATTCTTTTCCAATATTAATCAAATAAAAATTATTATTTAATAATCTCTTCTATTTCTTTATTCAACATTTCTAAATAACTTCTGCTGTGCTTCCATGTGTAGCATAATGCATTTTATTTTGAACAGTCTTAAAAAACTCTATTGATATCTTATCTTTAGGATCATAATCAATAGCTGTTGCATATATATCTAATACTTTTCTCCAAAAAACCTTTTCTGATGATCTAATATCACGAATTCTAGCAAGCAATTCTTCAAAGTAAGGACTTTCATCATTATTCTTTAATTTTTCATCATTAAGTACAAATCCTTTAATCATATATTCTTTTAAAACTTTTGTTGCCCATATTCTAAATTCTGTCGCTTTTTTAGAATTAATTCTATATCCAACAGCAATTATAGCATCTAACTTATAATGTAAAACGTTATATTTTTTTCCATCATTAGCAGTTGTTAAGAATTTCTTAACAACTGAATTTTTCTCAAGTTCTCCTTCTTCAAAAATATTTTTTAAATGCATAGAAATATTATTTTTTGTAGTACCATATAAACTAGCCATTGTATCTTGACTCATCCATATATCATCATTTTTTAAATTAACATCGACTTTCACATTTCCATCTTTTGATGTATACATAATTATATTATTATTCATAAGCATCACCATCCTTGTAATTTAAAATTAATATTATTAATTCGGCTTATTTTCGGTTTATTTTCGGCTTATTTTCGGCTTATTTTAATTTTTCTAAATATTTTTCCGTCAAAATATAATCTACATTTCTAATTTGTTTATCATCAAACCTTTTTAAAAATCCTTTTTCTATCCACTTTTTTATCCAATTATTAGCAGTATCTAAATTAATCTTAAAATGATTAGAAATATCTTTAGCTTTTACTTTTCCATTGTTAATTAAATAATTAGCAACCCAACGTTCTCTTTTATCCAAAGTATCAATAATATTAATTTCTTCTTTACTATTATTATAAATTTCTTTTACTCTGTTACCAACTATTTCAAAAGTATCTGCCATTATCGATACAAAATATTCTAGCCACTCTGTTATATCAGCATTATTTCTACTAAAATAAAAATTATGATTTAATCCCATCTGTAAAGAATTATAATATTCATTTATATTCTTATCATAAAACTCTTCCATTACATAAAAGCCTTTCAAATCATACCCATAAGCTTTTAAAATGTAAGTTGCTAACAGTCTAGAACACCTACCATTTCCATCCCAAAAAGGATGAATAGTAACAAACTCATAAGCGAATATTCCTGCTCTTATAGGAATTGGTATGTTATTATCTTTTGAATTAAATCTTTTAATCATATTTTTAATTAAAATGCTTACATCTTTTGCTTCTGGTGGCATATAAACAATTTTACCAGTAATAGAGTCAGCAACTACATTTTGATTATCTCTATAACTATTTTTATGTGTTAAATGCTTACCAGAAACCAAATTATGTACTTTAAAGATTAAATCCTCAGTTATAGTATCATTATGCTCTGACTCTTTATTTAAATATATTAAAGCATTATAATAGTTTCTAACTTCTAAAACACTTCTTTCATGCGACTTTTTATCACTATTAATTACTTTTTTCACTTCATCTAAATTTAATTTATTACCTTCAATTTTAGTAGAGTAGTGCACTCTTTTTACCATTGTTTCTTTCTTTATTTCTTCTTCTATCGATATAGGAAGAGGAAGTAAATCTACAACTTCTCTTGCACTATTTATTCTTACTAAATCATTAACCATTTTGTTAGTATAATTCCATTTTAAATTCATTTTCATCAATAATCACCCCCAAAGCTTTATATTTACAAATCATTTCTTTTAATGCTTATTATCTTAACATTAGAATAAACGTTCGTCAATGATAAAATTAAAATAATGTAAGAAACTCAAAGATATCACTAGTAGTAACTTTACTAAAGAAAATAATAAGAAATGCTATTAAGATAAAAGGCCCAAAAGGTATCATATGCTCTTTATTTTTATAAAGCAGATATAAAGATACTGGTAAAGCAACTAAAGATGCTAAAAAGATAGTTACAAGTCCTAAAAAAGGATCTATTACAAGACCTAAAACAAAGAACAATTTAACATCTCCACCCCCTAAAGATTCTTTTTTAAATAACGCATTTCCTAACATCATTAAACAGTACATAAAAAAGAATAAAGATAATCCACTAAGTAAAGATAAACCTACTCCAGATATTCCTTCTAAAAAGAACTCTAATATTATAATAACTATACTAAAAAAGATAATTACTTCATCAGGTATAATCATATAAGTTAAATCACTTGCAAAAATAATCATTGATAAAGCTACTAAACAAAGTGATAAAACTAAATCTAGAGAAAAACCAAAACTATAATAAGATAATGCAAATAAAATACCTGTTACAACTTCGATAAAAGGGTTTAATAAACTCACCTTTTCATGACAATATCTACATCTACCTTTTAACGATATAAAAGACACTACAGGTATTAAATCATACCAGGCTAGAACATGAGAGCATTTATCACAAACACTTCTTTCTTTAATAAAATTCTTATTAGTACTAAGTCTAAGCCCAACACAACAAAAGAAAGACCCAAAAACTAGGCCTATTATAAAGAAACAAATTATATACAATACTTCCATATAATCACCTACTGAATCTTTCCATAAATATCAAACATTGGAACAACTATTGATAAAAGAATAGTACCAACTATTAAGGCCAAAAACGCAATCATTAATGGTTCGATAAAACTTTGCATTTGTTTAACTATAGTCTTATGTAATACTTGATAGTAGTTAGCAACTTTTTCCATCATTAATCCTAACTGTCCTGTTTTCTCACCTGTTACAATCATCTCATATGCTGCAATAGGAAAAGCCCAATGACCTTTAAATGATTCCGATATATTAGCACCTTTATTAAGATTAATAATAGTCTTAGCAATTAATTCCTTATATATTTCATTATTTGTTATTTTAGCAAGTACTTCCATACTATCAGTGATAAATACTCCATGATTTAAAAGTGATGCAAATGTTTTAGTAAAATTATATACTTCATTGTAAATAATAATTTGACTAAATACTGGTATATGCATAAGAACTAATTGAATGTTTTTTCTAAAACTTCTATTTTTCTTATATAAATATATAAATAATCCTATAAATATTACTACACCCATAATTATAAAGATGTAATTATTAACAACAAAGTTACTCGCATCCATTACAAATGTTGTAATAGCAGGTATATCCGCATCATTATCTTTATACATATCTATAAATTTCGGTACAATGCTGACTAATATAAAGATAATAACACCTATAGCAATACATAGAACTATAATAGGATATGTCATCGCTGAAATCATCTGTTTTCTAGTTTCTTCTTTAGAAGTATAATAATCAGCCATATCATCTAAAACAGATGTTAAATCTCCAGTAAGTTCTGCTGTTTTTATCATATTAACTAAAAGAACAGGAAACTTATCCCCTTGTCTTTCCATTGCAGTTGATAAGTTTTCACCTTTTAAAAGTTCATAAACAACTTTTTGATATACTTTTCTTTGTTCTGGTTTCTCACTTTGTTTTTCTAGTATTCTAACTGAATCTATTAAAGCAATTCCTGCTTTTAAATAGGTAGATAATTGTGTAAGAGAAAAAGATAAATCAGCAGCTTTAAACTTTTCTCCTATATTAACATCAATATCATAAAATTTACGAGGGACAACTTCTAATACTTCATAGCCTTCATTTTGTAAAAATATTTTAACTTCATCTGCACTAGGTCCTTCAAAGGTACCATTTATAATTTTTCCATTACTTCCTCTTATCTTATAACGAAAAGAAAACTCAGGTTCTTTACTAATATTTATCTTTTGACTAGATGCTTCCTTAGTAGCATTCATCATAGATTCTACTTCTAATATAGCAGAATTTTCCTTTTCTTTTTCTGCTTTCTTCTTACTAACTTTACCTCTACTAAGTTTATCTATAACTGCTAAAACACCACTATATGCATAATTTAATATACGTTTAGGAGAAAGCAAAATATAATGGACTACATGATATATAAATATAAAGGGCATTGCAATTATTTCCATACACTCTCTCCTTTCTATTCTAAAATAATTATACCATAAATTTTAGTATTCACAAGTAGGAAAAATCAATCATATATTAAAGTAAAGGGAAAGGTAGTGTTTTTATGTACAACGAGTATAATATGGGAACGCCTAATTATATGCCAAGAAGAGGTATTAACTGGAATAGTATTTTAAATAACACCCAAAGAACATTAGGAATAATTAATCAAGCTATACCGATTATCTATCAAGTAAAACCACTTCTTAATAATGCTAGAACTCTTTTTAGAGTAGCATCAGCTTTAAATAGTAATTATGATGATGAAGTGAATGAAGTAAGAGAAGAAACTAACTATAATAGTAATGTAAATTATGAGACAAAAAAAGATAGCAATGGACCTATATTTTATTTATAGGACTAACTATCTTTTTTATTATATTTTCTTAGTAGATATTTCCTCTTTAAGTAAGTTAATAAATTCTTCTACACTAACTGTAGTAGTATCTTTTTCACCATGTTTTCTATAACTAATAGTATTATCAGTCTTTTCTTTATCACCTAGTATTAATGTATAGTTAATCTTTCTAGTTTGAGCTTCTCTTAATCTATAACCAAGTTTTTCATTACGATTATCTAACTCTACTCTAATACCGTTATTTTTTAACTCTTCATATACTTTACTAGCATATTCTCCTTGATATTCACTAGATACTGGTATAACTACTGCCTGAACTGGTGCTAACCAAAGTGGGAAAAGTCCTGCAAAGTGTTCTATTAAAATTCCAATAAATCTTTCAATAGAGCCAAAGATAACACGATGTAGCATAATTGGTCTTTTCTTAGAACCATCTTTATCTATATATGTTAAATCAAATCTTTCTGGTAAGTTATTATCTAACTGAATTGTACCACATTGCCATACTCTACCTAGTGAATCTTTAATATGGAAATCAAGTTTTGGTCCATAGAATGCTCCATCCCCAAGATTTATCTTACAATCATGACCTGCTTGTTTACAAGCATTTTGTAAAATAGATTCTGCTTTATTCCAAGATTCAATACTACCAATAAATTTATCTTCTGGTCTAGTTGATAATTCTATATCATAAGAAAGATTAAATAAACTGTAAATTCTATCTATAAAGTTAATTAATCTAATTATTTCACTTTCTATTTGATCTTCTCTCATAAAGATATGAGCATCATCTTGAGTAAAAGTACGAACTCTAAATAAACCATTTAAAGCACCACTTGCTTCATGACGATGAACTTGACCTAATTCACCACATCTTATTGGTAAATCTTTATATGAGTGTAAAGAGTTTTTATAAACCAGCATACCACCTGGACAGTTCATAGGCTTAATAGCAAAAGTTCTATCATCTATTTCTGATGTATACATATTTTCTCTATAATTAGCCCAATGTCCAGATTTTTCCCATAATTCTTGATTTAACATAATAGGAGTTTTAATAAATTCATAGCCCTCTTTAGTATGTTCTTCATACCAAAAGTTTTCCAAAATATTTCTTAAAATCATACCATTAGGTAAAAAGAAAGGAAATCCTGGACCATATTCACTAATCATAAACAAACCTAATTCTTTACCTAATTTTTTATGATCACGTTTTTTCGCTTCTTCTAAGAACTCTAAATGTTTATTTAAATCTTCTTCAGTTTCATAACAAACTCCATAAATACGTTGTAACATTTTATTTTTAGAGTCTCCTTTAAAGTATGCCCCACTTACTCTTAAAAGTTTAAAGCATCTTAACTCTTTAGTAGATTCTACATGAGGTCCACGACAAAGATCAGTAAAGTCTCCCTGAGTATAA
Source organism: uncultured Bacilli bacterium (assembly GCA_944351375.1). Classification (GTDB taxonomy): domain Bacteria; phylum Bacillota_I; class Bacilli_A; order RF39; family UBA660; genus Onthousia. Next base: position 13,305 of record CALVPN010000011.1, read on the forward strand.
CATGTAATTACTTCATTATCATTCATATTATTAATTAAGTCTATTTTATAAGGGTCATCTTTAAACTTATCAAGCGCTTCTTCTCTAGTTAACTCATGACGAATAATTCTTTTATTACCTTTAGCAATTTTTTTCATTTCTTTTTCTATTACTGGTAAATCATCATCAGTTAGAGTCTTATCCCCTAAATCAATATCATAATAGAATCCATCTTCTATTACAGGCCCTACCCAAAATTTAGCTTCTGGGTATAATTTCTTAACCGCCTCTGCAAGTAAATGTGCACAAGAGTGATTAAGTGGTATTAATTTTTCATTTTCTTTAATATTTATCATATTTATCTTCTCCTTCCATAATAATAATTTCTTTTACTTATATTTTTCTGTCTATTAACTTTTTCAGTAGGTACTAGACCATCTAGATACATTTCTTCTTCTAATTCTTCTAATAACTCTACTTCTCCAGTTACTTCATCATAACCATAACCTAAACTCTTTAAAATTTCTTTTCTCTTATTTTCTCTTTCATTAGCACTTAAATTACTACTTAAAATTTCATTTTTATTAAGTGCTAAACAATTATCATAGCATCTAATATTTTCATTATCATCTCTGACATAAACATATCTATCAGAGTCATCTTTAGATGCAATATCTAATGAAACGGATCTAGGTGGTGTAACTCCTCTATTCATTAAATATATTGGCATATCATTATGATGAAATCTTGTTCTTTTACGATGATGGCTTTTAACACCATACCAACTCTCCATAAATACGTGAATATTTTCGCATTCTTTCGAACTCTTATAGTAGCTCTTCTTCTTACCCATAATTTTTCTCCTTATCTTTATATAATAAAAAAGATGATACCATAGGAGTGCTTTACACTACACGATACCATCCTTTTTTTAACTTAATTTAGATAACGGTCTAAACCGGAATTACTTTGCATAATTCTACTCATTAAGGTAGTAATAAAAGAGCTTTTCTTAACTTTCACCAACCGTTAAGTCTCTAAGATTAAAAGGATTCTTTTACCAAGTCCCTAACTAATAACGTATTTACAATTATTATTTTACTACAAATTAGAAACTTGTCAAATTATTTTTAAATTTTTAACTACAAAATCTATTGTTAAATTTTTTACTCCATTTATTATTCCTTAAACTAACTCATATTCTTTTGCAATAATTCTATCATCACTGCAATATTCCATAATATATTTATTATCTTTCTTAACTAATATTATACCTATAGTTTTATCTTATTTATTGTTTTGATATTCTTATCAATATAATTCATATATACTTGAATTTGCCCTATATGTTCTTTTTTAAAGTAGTGATTTTAAGTTCTACAACTACATAACATTTATATATAATATTATACAAGAGTAAATCTATATAATTATATTTATTGCCTAACTTAATTTTATACTCATTATCTATGAACGAAAATCCATTTCCTAACTCTTTTAGAAATGATGATATATCTTCTAATATAATTTTTTGTAATACTTTTTCTGAAATAGTTTCATAACTATTTTTATTATTAATAATTATTGGATTTTTTATCAAATCTTTTACTTTTGGCTCTTCTTCAGTAATTAACTTTAATTTAGTTTGCTCATCTAATCTTTCATATTCCTTATTTTTTATTTTTTTCTAAGACTTCTAACATCTAAATTATTTATTTCACACTGTTTAACATAATACATAATTTTATTTATATCTTTTATTGATAACAGTTCATACCAATGACTCCAGGTCAAATTTCCCGACAATGTCGAGACTTTTTGATAAATATAATAGAACTGTTTAATTTTATAAAGAAGTGAAGTTGTATATTTTCTGCCAAATTCCTCTGTAAGTTTTAGAGAATATTCTTTTATTATTCCTTTACCATATTGCTTATCTGCCTTAGAAAGTAATTTACCAATATTATAATAAGTAGTTAAATCACTTCTGTTTTTACTATAATCTTTTACTTTTTTATAATCTCATTATTTACAAGTTGCTCTTTTATTTCAGCATAATAATCCATGAGTCCTCCTTCTATCGTATATAAGTTTTTATTTTATCACTATTAAAGTCAAACATAACCATGCCATTTATCCCAGTATTAAAGATAATTGAGCCATTTTCTTCTAGCCTTTCCACTACTTCTACATTAGGATGATTAAATTTGTTATTAACTCCTGCAGAGATTAATGCATAAGTAGGATTAATTGTTCTTATAAATTCTTCACTACTACTAGTTCTAGACCCGTGATGACCTACTTTTAGTATAGTAATATTTTCAAGATTATAGTTATCTAATATATATTCTTCACTTTTTATACTAGCATCTCCCATAAATAATAATTTCTTATCATAAATAGTACTATATAAAACTAAACTACTATCATTCTCATCAGGATAAGTATTAGAAATAACTAGAAAATTAAAATTACCTAAACTAAAGTTATCACCTTCTCTTAATTTATAATGTCTAGTAGAATTATTCCATATCTTTTTTTCTAAAGAGTTCAAGTCATTACCATTAAATAAAACTGTTTCTACATCTATCTTATCCATTATGGTTAAAGCCTCTCCAGCATGATCATAGTCACCGTGAGTTAAAACTAAATAATCTAGTTTTGTTATTCCTAACTGATTTAGAAAGGTAACTAAATAAACACCACTGCTCTTCTTCTCATATTTCATCCACTCTTCAGTATAATAAGACATAATCCCTCCTGTATCTACTAACATCGTTTTATTATTAGATGTTAGTAAAAACGAATCTCCTTGTCCTACATCTATCATATATAAAGCATCTTTTGGAAACACTTTAGGATAGAAATAATGTATTACTACCATTAGAAATATTAAAAATAAAAATATCTTTTTCTTCACTTTCATGAATAAGTAACTAAATATTAATATATAGTATAGTAAATAATAAACTAGGTTGATTCTTGCTAAAGTAATATATCCTATATTAATGCGAGAAAAAAATAATACACTTGCTTCAAAGATATTTATAAAAAACTCTAAAATAAAAGATAAGTGTGGTATAAAAAAGCAAATCATTGATAAGGGAAATATAATAATATTAATAAAAGGGACATAAAAAAGATTATAAATTATACTAAGAGGATTAATATAAGAAAAATGATATAAAGAAATGGGTAAACTAACTAAAAAGCTTACCCATGAGACTTCTAATAAATCTATTATCTTTCCTTTGCTCTTCTTATTATTCATGTATAGTATTAAAGTACAACTTATAACTGTTGAGTACTGAAAACCTACATCAAATATGTAATATGGATTTATAAAGAACATTATACTTAAAGATAACAGAATTAAGAAAAGAGGTAAAATATTGAAGTTAAAAGTTTTATTAATAGAAAATACTATACTAAAAACTAATGCTCTATCAATCGCTGCACAGTCTTCTATGATTAAATAATAACTGACAAGAACACAAACGATAAAAAGAAAATTTTTAATATTAAAAGACTTTCTAGAAAGAGTAATAATTGAAATTAAAAAACTTATTTGTGTTCCTGATAGAGCGAAGAGGTGTGATATACCAAGTTTTCTAAAATCTTCTTCTAAAGTAGTATCGAAGGAAGTATCATCTCCTAAAAAGAAGACTCTTATATAACTTCCTACTTTATTATCTGCTATACTACTTCTAACAGTATTTCTAATACTATTTAAAATATTACTATTTTTTGTCTTAATAGAAAAATTAGATACTTTCATTATATAAAAAATCTTTTGGTATTTTAGGTAGGTAGGATAGGAAAAACCATAAAAATTCTGACTAGAAATGGGTTTGGTTAACTCTCCTTCTAAGGAAAGAGTATCACCTAATGAAAGTTCTTTTTTCGTTTTATTTAATTCTTCTTCGGTATCGAAGTAATAAGTGGCGATAAGTTTTTCTTTGGTTTTGAGTGTCAGTGTCATTTTATTACCTTGATATTTTATAGATAAAACTTCTCCCTCTACTTTAGTTTCACTCCCTTCAAACTTTGAGGTAAAATCTATATTTATATAAATAACAAGATAAATTAAACTAATAATAAATAACGTAATATAAATAGATTTAGATAGTAATATTTTCCTTAATTTTATCAAAGATAGAATCTCCTATACCATTAACTTCTTTTAACTCTTCAATATTTTGAAATGCTCCTACTTCTTCCCGATACTTTAGTATAGCTTGTGCTTTTGCCTCTCCAATACCAGGAAGTGTCATTAACTCTTCAAGGGTAGCGGTGTTAAGTGATACTTTACCACTAATAACTACACTACTAGAACCAGTATCACTAGTACTATCTTTAATACAAGCATCGTTTTCAATACCATTTTGATTTAAGCAGGCATCCTGTTCTTTCTCTTCTTTCTCTTTAGTTTCTGTGAAATTCTCTACTTCATCATAACTATATACAATAATAACCATTTCATCTTTAACTTTTTTAGAAAGATTCAAAACTGACGTATCTGCTACTTCCGTTAAATCTCCTGCTAGTCTAATGACATCAATAACTCTACTTCCCTCTTTAACAGTATATATTCCAGGATTAATAACTTCACCTTTAATATCTACTTGATAGTAAACTTCTTTTTGCTCCACTTCATCCTTTTCTTTTTTTATATTATCCTTTGTGTTTAAAACAATATTTTCATCTTCTTTATCATCCACAGTATAATTTTTATAGATAAAGACAAAGCCTATGACTAATAGCAAAACAATCCCTAAACACGCTAGAATAATCTGTTTTTTATGACGATAAGCAAAAGTCATTTCTATTACCTCCTTTCCAGTTACCATACTAGCAAAAGAAAAAAGAAATAGCAAAAGACCAATCATAAAAATAATAATAAAAAAAAGAAGGCAAAATTGAAAAAGCCTTCTATAGATTTTAAAAATTCATACACAAATTCGCTTGAATTTACAAGATTATAACTTTTTTAACTTTTTTTACTTCTTATTTTGTTTTCAATATTAACACGTTGAACAATCGCTAATGAAACCATTAAACATAAAGTAAAACTACCACCATAACTCATAAATGGTAATGGAACTCCTGTCATCGGCATTAGACCAAATAGTCCCATTAAGTTAACAATAACATGTAAAAAGATATAAACAGCAACTCCATAACAAAGAAGAGCTCCTCTATTGGTATAACTTTCTCTACCAATTTTTAGTATCCTATATAGCAAATAAAGATAAGCGAGGATGATAGCAATACCTACAACAAGTCCTAACTCTTCAACTATAACAGCAAAGATAAAGTCTGTATATGGATATGGTAAATACAAATATTTCTGAGTACTATTACCAAGACCAATTCCTGTAAGTCCTCCATTATTAATAGCAATATAACCATTACATACCTGATTACCTGTATCAAGAAGTCTATCACAAGGTCTTGTAAAATTAAATCTTTCTAACTGTCTTGCTTGTAAAAAACTACCTCCCGACATAACAAGGACTGCTCCAATAACTAAACACATTCCAAAGAAAAGAGCGATGACTTTAAGCTTAATAACTTTAGAGACTGGAGATGAAAAAAATACTATTCCTGTAAGTGCTGCAAAGATAATAGCAGTACCTAAATCTGGTTGTAACATAATTAAGAAAGTTATAACTACTCCTATTATTAAAGGGATAAGCGCTATAAAGAAATTATTTAAACGTTTCTCATGTACTTCATAAAATCTTGCCATAAAAACTATTATAATTACTTTAATAAATTCACTAGGTTGTAAAGTAAAAGGACCAATAGGAATCCAACTAACGGCATAGTTTGTCGCTTTACCATAAATAAGTAATAAAATGAGTACTGCTACAAAAGCTATCAAAAGAATATTAGACATCATTCCATAAAACTTAGTATTGAATTTAACCATAATTATACTAAAAATAAAACTTACAATTAAAAATAACCCTTGTCTAAAAAAATAAGCATAGGGACTTCCCCCATTCATATAAGAAGTAACGTTACTAGCAGAAAATATCATAACAAGTCCTAATACAAAAAGAATTAGAGTTAGAATAAATAAAGGTTTATCTATATTTTTTATTATATCTTTAAATTTAGTCATTATTCTAACCCTCCTATCTTTAGTCTTTTTCTTTAGAATACCACAAATTTTAAATACTTTAAAGCAACATAGTCAATTTCATTAACAATTTGACATATTTTTTCATATCTTATATTAGAAAAAGGAGGTTTTTAACTATGTATTATTATGGTGGTGGATCATTTAATTCATTCCCAAGTTGTGGATGTGGTAATCAATGGTTCTTCCCTAGTTGCAATTGTGGCTGGGGATGGAATAACAACAATAACAATTATGCTATAATTTTAGTTTTATTTATATTATTAGTTATTGTAATTGGTGTTAGATTCACAAGATAAGAAAGGTTAGCCTTTCTTTTTTTCTGTTTTTATGTTAATATATAGCAAGAAATGGGGTATTTTAGATGTTAAGAAATAAAGATATATTAGATGAAAAGGACAAAAGATTAAGATTAGTTAGTAAAGATGTTACTTTTCCTTTAAGTAAAGATGATTTAAAGACTATTGATTTAATGGTCGAATATCTAACTAACAGTCAAATAGAAAGGTTATCAGAAAAATATAATTTAAGACCTGGTATGGGAATGGCTGCAATTCAATTAGGTATTCCTAAAAGATATTTAGTAATTGTTCATGAAGTGGATGAAGAAGAGTTTGATACTTATATTATTTGTAATCCTAAGATTATTAGTAATTCAACTGAAAAGATTTATGTAGAAATGGGAGAAGGATGTTTATCTGTAAATCGTGAAGTTGATGGTATTGTACCAAGATATGCTAGAGTTACTGTAGAAGGATATGATACTAAAGGTAATAAGATTAGAGTAAGAGCAAGAGAAGAACTTGCTATTGCCTTTCAACATGAAATAGATCATTTAAATGGTGTTATGTTTACAGATTATATTGATCCTAAAAATCCATTTAAAGATAGTGATAAATATAGAGCAATTTAAAAACAGGACGAACCTGTTTTTATTTTATATTTAAATATTATTTATCATAGATTAGTATTTTTTACATAAACAAACATAAATTGTTTTGTTTAACATTTACAAAATAATTTATCACTGCTAGAATTAAATAGGAGGATATCATGAAGAAATACATTGTTTTATTATTTTTAGTTATTTTATTTGGATTTGCTTTTGCATTCAGGAAGCCTTTATATAATTTGTATAGGACTTATTTTGTTAAAGAAGAAAAGGAAGTTACTTTGACTGCATCTAATGATTATACAAGGGACTATGATTTTAATTATGTCAAAAGAACTGATGATTTTACTCCTAGTAATTATCAAGATTTATTAAATATTTACTATACTGTTTTAAATTCTGGAGAAGAAGAATTCTCATTTTACTGTACTGATGAATATTCAGAATGTATAAACGATGTTGATAGTCTTGCTAATAATCAGAAAGTTCTTTCTACTATTAATAATTTTGTTCATCCCTTTAATAGTTTTAGGCATTTAGAAACTAGTTATGATGATTATGGTAAAGTTACTTTAAAGATTGAACATATTTATAGTAATAATGATATTAAATTAATAAATGCTAAAGTTGAAGAAATAGAAAAAGAAATATGGAATAGTTCTATGAGTAATGAAGACAAGATTAAGGAAGCCCATAATTATATTATTAATAATAGTAAGTATGATAAAGATAGAAGTGATAACAATATTGTTAAATATAAATCAGATACTGCTTATGGTAGTCTTTTAGAAGGTTATAGTTTATGTGGTGGTTATACTGATGCTATGGAATTATTTTTAGAAGATATGGGTATAAAAAGTTATAAGATATCTTCAGAAAATCATGTTTGGAATGCAGTCAATTTAAATAATGCTTGGTATCACTTAGATCTTACTTGGGATGATCCTATTACTACTGATGGTAGTGATATCTTAGAATATAACTTCTTCTTAATAACTACAAGTGAGTTAAGTGAATTAGAAGGAGAACAACATAATTATGATAAAAATGTTTATAGTGAGCTAGCTACTTAAAAAATGTTAGGAAATCAACTCCTAACATTTTTATTTTTCCTCAATTTATTTTTTGTTTTTTTAGTTTTTTCATCATCAAAATCAATAACCCCTTCCCATTCAAAAGGTTTTAAATCTTTAAGGACCTCTGATGCATTAAGTATAGGTCTTTTCTGTTGAAAGAACCCTTCAGGAAACTTTGTTATGCTTTTCTTTGCCATATAATATTCCCTCCTATAAAATTTATCATTTAATATCATTTACACATTTTGTACAGCGTCATTTTGTAACTCTCGATACATCATTTCTTCTATTTTATCTACATTTGTAAAAAAGTATATAGTCCACGTTTTTTTAAATCCATTAATATATTAAAATTATCTAATATTTCTTTTTGAAGTACCTTTGAAACTTTATAAGGTTTACCATTAACAGTATATGGATGAGATAAATATTTAGGTAATGTTGGAAAAGCATTTTGAAGTAAAATAGCACTTTCTTTATTTGCAATTCTCCTTATCAAAATAGTATTACATTTACCATATTTTCTCTTTGTGTTTTCTGAAAGTTTTTTATACTTTTCTACCTTACTACTCAAAGGTATAAACTATAGTAGTTCTTTATCTTTCACTAGGAAATATGATGGTCTACTATGAACTCCAGAATGATTTATTGATAAATTAGGATCATCCACAAGCTCGAAAAAATCCCTTGAAATATGATATAAATATCCTTCCTTAATTTCCATTTTCCATTCCCCCTTACTATAATAAAAAGGGCTTTGTTTACTAAAAACATCGCCCTTTTAGTTTTCCGGTAGAATAATTTATTACTCGCAACCATCTACAAGCGAGATAATCTGCAATGTAGAATAATTTATTACTCGCAA
>CALVPN010000012.1 GCA_944351375.1 uncultured Bacilli bacterium
CTAAAAGACTTTTCTTTAAATGAAAATATGTTAATAAAAAACTTATCTAAAGGAATGAAAAAGAAACTAGAAATAATAACTGCACTTGCTCATCATCCTAAACTATTAATATTAGATGAACCAACTAGTGGATTAGATCCTATCGTTAGAAAAGAAATATTAGATATCTTTCTAGATTTCATTGAAAATGGAGAGAACAGTATTTTATTCTCTTCCCATATAACTAGTGATATTGAAGCAGTCGCTGATTATATAATCTTTATAGATAATGGTAAATTAGTCTTTGATAAAGAAAAAGATGATATCTTAGATAATTATGGAATAGTTAAATGTAATGATAGTGACTTTGAGAAGGTTTCTAAAGAAGATATAATATCTTATCGTAAAAATAAATATAACTATGAAGTATTAGTTACTGATAGAAAAAAGAAAAATAATTCTAATCTAGTTGTTGATAAAGCTACTTTAGAAGATATTATGTTATTAATAGTGAAAGGAGAAAAATAATGAAAGGTTTAATTATTAAAGATTTATGTGTAATTAAAAATCAGATGAGAAGTTTATTATTAATACTAGTTTTCTTTGTTTTTATCTCAATTATTAATAAAGATGCAACATTCATTCTTTTCTTAGTACCATTTTATATGATAATGATTCTTATAACTACCTTTAGTTATGATGAGTTTAATAAATGGGAGTGTTACTGCAATAGTCTACCACTTAGTAGAAAAGAAATTGTTAAAGCTAAGTATCTACTATTTAATGCTACATCCCTTATTGTTTTAGTACTAGGAATACTAGCATCAATTATAGTTCCTAGCTTTATAGAAAATACTACCTTCGAATCTATTTATGCAAGTATTATTGGTGTTGCCTTTGGCATATGTTTAGTAATATCTTTATTAATTCCATTCTATTATAAGTTTGGTTCTAATAAGGGAAGAATAATGTTATTCCTTACCATTACTATACTGGCATTAATAATAGGAATCATTACTAGTTTAGATATCTTTAACAATGTAGAGTTAATGAATATGATTAATAGCCTAAATAACTTAAGCATAGGAATGTTTACCTTACTTTTGATAATAGTAACAGTTATAATTATGACTATTTCATATTACATATCAGTTAGAATATATAATAATAAAGAATTATAATAAAAAAGGAAGTCTATTACTAGATTTCCTTTAATTTCTAATTGGAGGGCCTAGTCGGATTTGAACCAACGATCAGGGAGTTGCAGTCCCACGCCTTACCACTTGGCTATAGACCCATCTAATACAATATATTCCTTAATTGCAAATATATTCTCTCATATATCTTTCTATTTGTCAAATAATAAGTTTTTACGTAGCAAAAAAAATACTTGCCTATTATTGGATTTATGATACAATATATATGTATTTGTTTTGCGGATGTAGTTTAGTGGTTAGAATATGGCCTTGCCAAGGCTGTGACGGGGATTCGATTTCCCTCATCCGCTCCATAATGAAATTAACCCTTGCATATCAAGGGTTTTATTGTGATTTAAAATGATTAAGTATAAATTGAAAATAAAAACTTAATAGTCTTTGAATAGTCAAGACTATTTTTAAATATCTTTTCTAAATACATTAGTATCTCTAACAACAAAACCATTCTTTAAATATAAGTGATTAGCAGCTTCCCTGGAAGACTTAGAAGTTAATTCTATATAACTAACATCATCATTCTTTGCATAATTAAAAATGAATTCTAACATTTTAGTTGCAATACCCATATTTTGATAATTACTATCAACGCAAACGTAAGAAAGAAAATAATAATAATATTTTTTAAATGGATTATATAATTTATCTACTCTAAGATAGCCAACTATTTTTTTATCTATAATAGCGACTATACCAAAACTATTAAGGTTATCTTCTAAAGATTTTATATTATCACCGATATTAAAATTATCTTTTACTAAATTTATAACCTCATTAAAATCATTGTTAACATACTTTCTAATAACTAAATTATCCATAATCATCCTCCAGGTTTATCTTTTCTAAAGTAATTATACATTTATTTTCATAAAATTACAAAAAAAATAACTTTTTCCTGTATAATATAGATGGAGGTTATATGTATGGTAAAAATAAAAAATAATCGTTTAAAAACAATTTTATCTTATATTTTAATTATTTTAGGAGCTATGCTAGCAGCATATTCCCTAGATACTTTTCTAATACCTAATAATATTTTAGATGGAGGAGTTACAGGTATATCTATTATAATATCAAAAGTATTCTCTATACCAATAAGTTTACTTGTTATTCTTATTAACATTCCTTTTGTTTATGTAGGATATCGTAACTTAGGGAAAAACTTCTTAATAAGAACAATAATCGCGATGTTAACTTTTTCTATCTCTCTTAGTTTCTTTGAATCATTTCATGAAGTTACAGATGAAATATTACTTGCAACTATCTTTGGAGGAATTCTTTTAGGAATAGGAGTAGGATTAGTTATAAGAATGGGAGCCTGTGTTGATGGAACAGAATCAGTCGCTCTTGTTATAAGTAAGAAAACAAATTTGTCAGTAGGGCAAATAGTTATGGTATTTAATTTTCTTATCTATGGATGTGCAACCTTAATCTTTGGAATAGATAGAGCCCTTTATTCAATCTTAACTTATTTTATAACATTTAAAGTAATAGATCTTGTCTCAGAAGGATTAGAACAAGCGAAAGCAGCTTTAATTGTAACTGAGAAGGGTACAGATATGGCTAATGAAATATATAAAAGACTTGGTAGAACTGTAACAAGAATAAATGGTCAAGGCCTTTTATCTGGAGAAAAAGAAGTAATGTATTGTGTCTTAACAAGAATAGAAGTATTTGAATTAAAAAAGATTGCTAATGAAATGGATGAAAGTGCCTTTATATCAATATTAGAAGTTTCTGATATTATAGGTAATCATATTAAATCAACAAAAAAGTATAAGACTAAAAAAAGTACTACGAGAATAAAGGAAGTATAATAATTATAATTTAATAATATAGTTAAAGTGTAAGGAGTGATACTTTGACTATATATACAGTACAACGTGGTGATACCCTTTACGGTATTGCTAGAAAGTTTGGTGTTCCAGTAAGAGAAATAACAGACCTTAATGGTCTATCTAATGTAAATCGTTTAATGATAGGGCAAGCTTTAGTGATACCTAGTGAAGTATTAGCAAGTATCTTAGTAAATGGCTATGCTTATCCAACTATTAGTGATACAACTCTTGCTTTAACACTACCTAGTTTGACATTTTTAAGTATCTTTAGTTATCATGTAACACCTAGTGGTAACTTAACACCAATAAGTGATAGTAGAGCTATAAGAGCAGCAAAAGATAATAATACACTACCTATGCTAGTTATGACTAATATAGGTTCTACAGGTAGATTTGATAGCGACCTTGCCCATGCTATTTTATCTAATGAAGAAGTACAAGATAGATTAATTTCTAATTTAATAACAACCCTAAGAAATAAAGGTTATGCAGGAGTTGATATTGACTTTGAATATGTATATCCTATGGATAAAGAGTTATATAACGATTTTCTAGAAAAAGTAGTAACTAGGCTTCATGAAGAAGAATTTATTGTAACAACAGCTTTAGCACCTAAAGTAAGAGAAAATCAGACAGGAACTTTATATGAAGCTCATGATTATGCTACTCATGGAAGACTTGCTGACCATGTAATCATAATGACTTATGAATGGGGTTATACCTATGGACCACCTATGGCTGTTGCCCCTCTTAATCAAGTAGAAAGAGTAATACAATATGCCGTTACTGCTATACCAAGCAAGAAAATACTAATGGGTATACCTAACTATGGGTATGATTGGACCTTACCTTATGAACCAGGAAGACCTGCTAGATCAATTTCTAATACTGCTGCAGTAGCCCTTGCTGTAGAAAAAGGAGTAGAGATACAGTTTGATCCTGTAGCGAAAGCTCCATATTTCTATTATAAAGATGAAAGTGGAGCCTTACATATAGTTTGGTTTGAAGATGCTAGAAGTATAAAAGCAAAGCTAGATCTAGTTACTAAGTATAATTTAGGTGGTATTTCCATATGGACAGTTATGAACTATTTTCCAGGGATGTATGCTGTTTTAAATAGTAATTTTCAAGTAGAGAAAGGCTAGTCATAGTCTTTTTTCTATACAAAAAAACTCTCATATAGAGAGTTAATAATCTAAATGGTCGGGAAGACAGGATTTGAACCTGCAACCCCTTGGTCCCAAACCAAGTGCTCTACCAAGTTGAGCCACTTCCCGATATAATGGTGCGCTCGAAGGGATTCGAACCCCTGACCTTTTGGTTCGTAGCCAAACGCTCTATCCAACTGAGCTACGAGCGCAGCTACATAGGTCTTTCTTTAAAACTGATATTATATTATCACTGATTTCTCACTTCGTCAAGTGAATTTTGTAAATTTTCTTTTCTAAAATATTATATGTATGATATCATAATTATATGAGGAGATGATAAAATGAAGATATTAGTAACAGGAGGACTAGGTTTTATTGGAAGTCATACCTGTGTAGAACTATTAAATGAAAACTATGAAGTTGTTATTATAGATAACTTATCTAACTCTAGTATTGATGTTTTAGATAAAATAGAAGAAATAACTTCTAAAAGACCTAAATTTTATGAGATTGATGCCTGTGATAAAGAAAAAGTAAAAGCAGTATTTAAAGAAAATAAAATAGATGCCGTTATCCATTTTGCAGGATATAAAGCAGTAGGGGAATCAGTTAGTGAACCATTAAAGTATTATCGTAATAATTTAGATTCAACTCTTACATTATTAGAAGTTATGAAGGAAGAGAATTGTCATAATTTTGTCTTTTCATCAAGTGCGACCGTTTATGGTTCACCTAAGGAATTACCAATTAAAGAAAATTTCCCACTATCTACAACAAATCCATATGGTACAACAAAGTTAATGATAGAAAGAATCCTAGCTGATGTTTCTAAAGCTGATAAAGATTTATCTATAATTGTACTTAGATATTTTAATCCAATAGGAGCTCATAAGAGTGGCTTAATAGGAGAAAAACCTAATGGTATACCAAATAATTTAATGCCATATATTGTTAGAGTTGCAAATAAAGAGTTACCTATTTTAAGTGTCTTTGGAAATGACTATGATACACATGATGGTACAGGAGTAAGAGACTATATCCACGTAGTTGATCTTGCTAAAGGACATTTAAAAGCATTAGAGAAGAGTGTCAACTTTAAAGGAATAGAGTATTATAACTTAGGAACAGGAACAGGTTATAGTGTTCTAGATTTAGTTAATACTTTTGAAAAAGTAAATAGTGTTGAAGTACCATATAAAATAGTAGATAGACGTCCTGGTGATATCGCAGCATGTTATGCAGACCCCGCTAAAGCTTACAAAGAACTAGGATTTAAAGCAGAATATGGTATAGAAGATATGTGTAGAGACTCTTATAACTTTATACTTAACAATAAGTCCAACTAGGACTTTCTTTTTTTGCAAAAATATGGTATAATATAGCCACTAAAAGGGGATGAGGTTATGAGTGATTATGAATTTAAAGAAGAAGTAATGGGCGAAGCTAATAGGAAAGTGGTAGAGCAAGTAGTGATGTATTTAAAACATCTTGCCATACACTATAATTTACCTTATAAAGAATTATCTAAACTACAAGATACCTTTCTTTATAACTATGTAGAGTTATCTAAATATCAAAAAGATGATATCAAGCTAGTATTAAAACAAAAAAATTGTAATTATCATGCTTTATTAAATGAATGTATTTATGAGGCCTTGGATGCTAATCCTTTAATTAAACTAGAAGATGTTCCTTTTATAAATAAAGTAACTAATAATAGTAATAAAATAATATTAAAAACAACAGTTGGAAAGATTAGACTAGGAAAAGCAAGTGAATATTTTAAAGATACTAAATCATCATATATCTTTAATAAAAAACTAGCTGGTGAGTGTTTTGATAGAACTTTAGAGTTTGTTAGAGAAAATGAAGAGTATGATGCTGTTGTAAGTTATGTACCTAATATCTTTGTAGGAGGACATTACCATGCTTATGCTAAATGTGGTGATACTATTGTAGATCCTGCCAGCAATGCTATTTATTTTGATAATACAGGAGACTTAATAGAACAAGGTGATATTATCTTTGCTGATAAATACTCTAATATTGGTGGAGAAATAGGAGAAGAGCCACCATATCTTTTAAAAATGGCCTTAAAATAACTACTGAACTTAAATGCTCAGTAGTTTTCTTTTACAAATATTCTTTTAACTTTTTAATAATATCATCTTGAAAATCTTTAAAGTCATTAGCAAGTTCTAAGACTTTATCATCAATTTCTTTATCTTTATAATTCTTTAATTTCTTCTCTAAATCAATACTACCCATAGATACACCTTTAATAAGCATATCAGCCATAGCAGAATCACTATTATCATCTTTAACTTCTTTATCAATACCCATATTAGCCATAACTTTAGAAACAAGACCATTTTTTTCTTTTTTACAGTTATTCTTATTTAAGATCTTTTTAGCATCTTTAAAATATCTTTCATAACCTTTAATGATATCTTCAACAGTATCTTTAATCTTATTATCCTTCTTCTCTAAAGTATTACTAAGCTTAGTTAAAGTAGAAATAGCCATTTCGCTATCTTTATAAATATGATTAACAATTTCTAAACTTTCATCCATATCAATCAGTCCTTTCATCTTTAATATGAACTTTTTTTATTCTTTTATTCCAAATATTAAGAGAAATTGATATAATTAATAAGGTAGAGGAAGTGGAAAGTATGCTTAAGAGTCTAGATAATATATCTATAAATTGCCAGAGTAGTATTAAGATTAGTGATGGCTTAACTATTTATTTTGATCCTTATGATATAAAAGAAAAAGTAAGCAATGCAGATTATACTTTCATAACTCATCCTCATTGGGACCATTTAGATATAGATTCAATTAATAATATTGCCAATGAAAAGACTATAATAGTTGGACCAGCTAGTGTTATTGAAAAGTTAGATAAAAGTTTTAATTTACTAGAAGTAGAACCTAATAAGACTTATAATCTAAATAACATTTCTTTTAAAACAATACCTTCTTATAATATAGGACGTGATTATCATCCTAAAGAAGCTTTATATGTTGGCTATCTTTTAACTTTAAATGATATTACTTACTACATACCAGGAGATACTGATGTAATAGAAGAGTTAAAAGAACTTAATGCAGATGTTATCTTCTTACCAGTAGGTGGAACTTACACAATGACTAGGGAAGAAGCGGTAGAAATTGCTAACACAATTAAACCTAAATATGCTATTCCTATTCATTATGGACTTGCCATAGGAAGTAGAGAAGATGCTAAATACTTTGTAGATAATTTAAATAAAGAAATAAAGAGTAAAATATTTTATTAAAAAGGGGTAGTATAATGATAGAATTTAAAAATGTTTTTAAGAAATATAAAAGTACTAATGTTCTTTCTAACATTTCCTTTAAAATAGAAACAGGAAATATTGTTTGTCTAATAGGAGAGAGTGGTTGTGGAAAAACTACAACTTTGAAGATGATTAATAGACTAATTAATCCTACTAAAGGACATATTTTAATAGATGGAGAAGATATTAATAATAAAAATGTTATTGAATTAAGAAGAAATATTGGTTATGTTATACAACAGACAGGTCTTTTTCCTCATCTTTCAATTAGAGAAAATATTGACTTAATTGCAAGATTAAAGAAGATGCCAGAGGATGAAATTAATAAGAAGACTAAAGAAATGATGGATATGGTAGGACTAGATATGTCTTATTTAGATAGATATCCTACAGAATTATCAGGAGGACAACAACAACGAGTAGGAGTTGCAAGAGCCTTCTTAACAGATCCATCTATAATACTTATGGATGAACCATTTTCAGCGTTGGATCCTATGACTAGAAATTCTTTACAAGATGAACTTTTAAGGATAGAGGAGAAGTTTAAAAAGACTATTGTCTTTGTTACTCACGATATGGATGAAGCCATTAAAATAGCCGATAAAATCTGTATTATGGATGGAGGACATATTATTCAGTATGATACACCTGAAAATATTTTAAAACATCCTAAAAATAAATTTGTTAGTGACTTTGTAGGACCTAAAAGAATATGGACATCACCTGAGTTTATTAAGGTAAAAGATATTATGTTAAAAAATCCTGTAACATGTAGAGAAAACTTATCTTTATTTAGGTGTCTTACTAAAATGAGAAATTTAAAAGTAGATACATTGATGGTTGTAGATAGTAAGAAAAAATATTTAGGTTCTATTATTATAGATGAATTATCAAAAGACTCTGACTTAAAAAAGAATGCTAGTAACTATATATCTAAAAACTCTATTAGTGTTAAAGAAACAGATTCCCTTGTAGATGTTTTAAATGTTGTTAATAATGCTAAAACAACTACTATTCCTGTAGTTAATTCTAAAGGCGTTTTACAAGGATTAATTACAAGAGGTAGTCTTCTTACTTCCTTAAGTAGTCAATTTCTAGAAGGGAGTGATGAGTAATGGACTTTTTAGAGTACATAGGTAATAATATTGATCAAATTATATCTTTACTAATAGAGCATATTGAATTAACTTTTCTATCAGTCTTACTTGCTATTGTAATAGGAGTTCCTATTGGTATTTTAATAAGTTATGTTAAGAAGATAAATAAACCTGTCTTAGGTATTGCAAGTGTTATCCAAGCGATACCTAGTATGGCTTTACTTGGTTTTGCTATTCCTTTTCTTGGAATAGGTACAACCCCTGCGATTGTAATGGTCGTTTTATATTCCTTACTACCAATTATTAAGAACACTTATACAGGTATTAGTAATATTGATAGTAATATGATAGAGTCTGCAACTGGTATTGGACTAACTAAATGGCAAATACTTGTAAAAATTCAAATACCTCTAGCTTTACCAGTAATTATGGCAGGAATTAGAATAAGTGCTGTTACAGCGGTAGGACTAATGACAATGGCTGCCTTTATCGGAGGTGGAGGACTAGGTTATCTTGTCTTCTCAGGTATTAGAACTGTTAATAATTATCAGATACTAGCAGGAGCAATACCAGCTTGTTTACTTGCTCTAGCAGTTGATTATATCATTGGTATAGTTGAGAAACTAGTAACTCCTATAAGTCTTCAAAAGGGTAGTGACTTAAATAATAAATTATTAAAGAAAAAAAGATTCCATCAAAAGATTATCTTAGTAGTAACTGCTATTATAATAGTAATAATTTTTGCTTTTACATATTTTTCATCAAATAAAAATGACAATGCTATTGTCGTAGGTAGTAAAGACTTTACAGAACAAAATATTCTTTGTTATATGGTAAGTGATGCTATTAAAGATAAAACAGATTATGATGTAGTAGAAAATTGTAATCTAGGTGGTACTCAAGTATGTTTTGAAGCCTTAAAAAGAGGAGATATTGATTTATATATAGACTATACAGGTACTGTCTATGGAGATACTCTAAACTATGAGCCTATTACTGATATAGAAAAAGTTTATAATACTGTTAAGAGTGATTTAGATAGTAAATATAATATTAAAGTGTTAGACCAAATGGGCTTTAATAATACTTATACTCTTGCTGTTAAACAGGAAACTGCTAATCTTTATAACTTAAAGACAATGAGTGATTTATCACGTGTTTCAAGTAATCTTGTTATTAGTCCAAGTCTTGAATTTATCAATAGAGAAGATGGAATAAATAGAGTTAGTAGTGTATATTCTTATAATTTTAAAGATACTATTGGAATAGATGGTAGTCCAAGATACACTGCTTTAATGAATAATGAAAGTGATGTAGTAGATGCCTTTGCAACAGATGGACTATTAAAGAAATTTAATCTTGTAGTCTTAGAAGATGATAAAAATGCTTTTCCACCATATTATGCAATACCTCTTGTTAGAAGTGATACTTTAGAAGAATACCCAGAAATAGAAAATGTATTAAGTAATCTTGGTAGTAAGTTAAATAATGACATTATGAGTGAATTAAATTATAGAGTAGATGAACTAGGAGAAAATCCAAGAGATGTTGCAAGAGAATATTTAGATAGTGTAGGTTTTTAAGCTTATAGGAACTTGAAAATAAGATATATTTATGATATGATGAATACGTAAAGAAAATTTACATATAAATAAAAAAGAGGAATACCTAGTTTGCCATTTGGGTGTTACCTCAAAAAAGTTTTTGATAGACACCCTAATTACAAAGTTGTAATAGGGCGTTTTACTATCTATAAATAATCAGAAGTATAATTATTATTACCAATGATGCAATTAGAAAATCTTTCTTACTCATAGACATTTCCCCTTTCTAACCCCCTATTTACTAAAGTGAAAGAAAGAGGTAAAACACCCATACTAGGTATTCCTAGTAGATATAATAGCATATATGATATAATTAATCAATCGAACAAGATACATTTTTTAATAGAAATTTTGTTTGAATTATAAAGGAAGGAAAAGTTAATAATGAAAATAAAATATAATGTTTCTAATATGCATTGCACAGGATGTGAAAATAGAATAAAAAACTCTTTAAAGATGATAAAAGGAGTTAAAGATGTTGAAGCCGATTATAATACTGGAGAAGTTATTGTAGAGTTAAAAAATGAGAAAGTAAGTGAAAAAATTAAAGAACTACTTAATAATCTTGATTTTCCTGTAAATAGTGAAGATGTTGTTAAATAAAATACTTAGACTAAATTAATCTAAGTATTCTTTTATTTTGCTATAACTATTAACTAAAACTTCTTCTATACCTCTTTTACAATTAGCAGGAGAAGGGGAAGGTAGTTTAAAAGCTTCTATCCCAACATCTTTAAGGAGATATTTATTATATAAACTATATGCTTTAGTACCCGCCGTAAATATCGCTTTTATTTTACTTTCATCAACAATTTTCTTAATATCATTAGGTATAACATCTTTAATACTACTATCACTTGATGCTGTTATATTACAACTATATACGACATCAAAAAGAGCGATTTTATGAGTTAAGAGAAACTTTTCCCTATCTTGACTAGAATTTCCAATATCTTCCTTAAATACCTTTTCTAAAGTAGACCAAAATCTATTCTTAGGATTTCCATAATAAAAATTATTTTCTCTTGATTTAATGGAAGGAAAACTACCTAATATTAAAACTTTAGACTCACTATTATAAACTGGTTTTAATGGATGAACTACTTTCAAAAATACCACCTCTTGTGTTAGTATAATTATAGAATTTGTTTTTGTAAAGAAGGTGTTTTAATGCAAGATATAAATTATTTATTATATAGATTATCTAAATCAAAGTTTAGAAGTAGTTTTCATCTTAAAGAAAAAGATATAGAATATATTGATAAAAAAGGATTAGATAAAATTAAAGATCACGCTTATGACTTTATAAACAAAAGATTAAGACCAAACATTATTCCCAATGACGGAAAACAAACACCTATGAGAGGACATCCTGTTTTTATTGCAGAACATGCAACTGCAACTTGTTGTAGAGGTTGTCTAAATAAATGGTATGGTATTCCAAAAAATAGAGAGTTAACTGATGTAGAAGTAGATTATATTGTAAAAATAATTATGACGTGGATAACAAATGAATATAAGAAAAGGGGATAATTAGTAACTTCATTTTATTCGAAGAAGATGAGATGATAAAAATGGATTTAGCAGATATAAAAAATATAGTATTAGATAGAAATATTATAGATTATCCTTTAAAAATATAAATAATAAAAACTAAGCCATATGACCTAGTTGATTATATATAATGGTGGGCTGTTAGGGATTCGAACCCTAGACCCATTGATTAAGAGTCAATTGCTCTACCAACTGAGCTAACAGCCCATAAACTGATTACTCATATAATATAGCATAGAACAGAAAAAAAAGAAAGTAATTTTTTAAGAAAAATGTTAAAAATTAATAGTTTATTATTACTTTTGAGTTTTAATATAGTATAATTTTTTATGAAAGAGGTGAGTTTGTGTCATTGTCATTGATTGCAGCAGTAGGAAGAAATGGTGAATTAGGAAAAGAAAATAAACTACCTTGGTATTTACCTGAAGATTTGCTTTTCTTTAGAAAAATAACTACTAATAATACAATTATTATGGGAAGAAAAACATTTGAATCATTGCCTAAAATGCTTCCTAAAAGGAGACATGTTGTACTTACAAAATCAGAAATGAAATATCCTGAAGATATAATAGTATATCATGATATTAATGAATTATTAAAAAATGAAAAAAATGGATTTGTTATTGGTGGTGCCAGTATATATTCGCGATTTATTGATTATGTTTTAGAAATGTATTTAACAGAAATAGATAAAGAATATGAAGCGGATACTTATTTTCCAACTTTTGATAAAAATAAGTTTGATTGCGAAATTTTAGATAGTTGTTATGACGAAAATGAAGCAGTTAATTATAAACATGTTCTATATAAAAGAAAAAGAAGTTATTTCTAGAAAGGAACAACTTCTTTATTAACTTGTTTATTAATAAAATGTTGGATAACAAGTAAAACAATACCAAGAATAATACCAATAAATGTAATCATATAGAATGTATCAGTAACAGGCTTTAAGATAATAGTAGCGTTTGCAACACTAGACATTCTATCACTTACTAAAGCCATTAATCCATTAAATAATAGAGTAGATATCGCTACTGTTATAGAAACAATACCAATATATTCTAAAAAGTTCTTCTTCTTAAAGCTACTTATAAATAATAATACTGCAATAACTGTGATTATTATATAAAGAGTAGTATGTAAATTATCATCCCTACAAAGCTTAATAATATCAACTAAAAACTGTCCACTACTAGATACTTCTTCATCACTATCATTACTACTAGTTCCATTAATAACAACGCTTAAATTATCATTAATCGCTTCATTTGCATAACTTTCTAATTCGCTTTTCTCGTTATCATCCAAATTAAGTTCATATTTCTCATTTGCCTTATCAATAAATTCTCTAGTCTCCTCATTAACTTCAATACTACCATTATTTAAATAAGCATCAATTCCTTGTTGTAATATTTCATTAACATAATCTTTCGCTTCATCTGTTTGTAAAATAGAATCAACTTGTTCTTCTGAAACACCATAACTATTTGCATAATTATAAATTTCTTGCCCATAATCAGTTTCCTTAAAGTCATTAACTACAACCTCATAATCAATATTATCAAGTATTTTTCTTGTAGAACTTGGACTTGTTAGACTACCAACAGTAAATACCGTAATAGTAACAATAACTGTAATAAATAAAACAATTGTAAGTAAATAATTAATAAAAGTTCTCATAAATTCCTCCTTCTTTGCCCTTATTATAGCACGCGTTTAACAGTTTATAAATATATAAATTTATGTTATTATTAAATAGAAATGAAGGTGTACTTATGAAAGAGAAAATTAAAAGATATAATCCTGATATAAGATGTGGACTAACTAGTAAAGAAGTAGAGGAGAGATTTACTAATAATTTAGTTAATTTTAATACTGATGTCAAAACTAAAAGTGTTAAAGAAATTGTAAAAGAAAATGCCTTTACTCTATTTAATATCATTAATATTGTCCTAGCTATCGCTATAATATCAGTAGGCTCTTTTAAAAATTTAACCTTTATAATTATAATCGTCCTAAATACTTTAATTAGTACAATTCAAGAGGTAAGATCTAAATATACAATAGATAAGTTAAATGTAATATCAGAACATAAGATTAAGGTAATAAGAGATTCAAAAATAGAAGAAGTATCTCTTGACGAAGTAGTACTTGATGATATCGTTAAATTCACTAGTGGTAATCAAATAATAGTAGACTCTATCATTAAAGAAGGAGAAGTCCTAGTAGATGAATCATTTATTACAGGAGAAGAAGAGAATGTTTTGAAAAAAGAAGGAGATATGCTTTTATCAGGTAGTTTTATTGTAAGTGGAACTTGTACTTGTAAAGTAGAGCATATTGGTTATGATAACTATACTGCTAAAATAAGTAGTGATACTAAATATATTAAAGAAGTATCTAGTGAAATTATGAGAAGTTTAAATAAAATAGTTAAGACAATCTCTTTTGTCATAGTCCCTTTAGGAATACTTTTATTTGCAAGACAAATGTTTCTTCCAGATAATACTTTTGAAAATGCTGTTGTTAATACTGTCGCCGCTCTTATTGGTATGATACCAGAAGGTTTAGTATTACTAACAAGTACAGTCTTTGCTGTTAGTGTTATAAGACTATCAAAGAAAAAAGTCCTTGTTCAAGACTTATACTGTATTGAAACACTTGCAAGAGTAAATGTAATTTGTCTTGATAAGACAGGAACAATTACAGAAGGTGTTATGGAAGTAAAAGATGTTATAGATAAAGAAACGTCTAAAGTAGAGTTAAAAGACTTGCTTGGAACTATAATTCATATTATTAATGATGATAATCCTACTGCCAAGGCTTTAAAGAATGCTTTTTATAATAAGAATACTTTAGATTATGAGAAAGTTGTACCATTTAATTCTGCTACTAAATGTTCAGGACTTATAATGAGAGATGGAAAAGCAATTTTTATAGGTGCTCCCGAATTTCTTTTAAAAGATTATAAAAAGTATAAAGAAGAAGTAGATAGCCTAACTAGTGATGCTAGAGTAGTAGCGGTGGTAGAGTATAGTAATTATAATAATAAAAATGAAAAACAAAAATTACTAGGTTTTGTCCTACTTCAAGATAAGATTAGAAAAGAAGCAGAATCTACGATTAAGTACTTTAAAGACCAAGGAGTTAAAGTTAAGATTATCTCAGGTGATAATAAAAATACCGTTTTAAATATCGCTAAACGTGCAGGGGTAGGGGATAACTTAAAAGCGATAGATTTATCTACTTTAAATAGTGAAGAAGAAATAAAGAAGGCTGCGCTTAAATATGATGTTTTTGGTAGAGTTAAACCAGAAGAAAAACATATCTTAATAAAAGCCTTAAAAGATGCAGGTAATACCGTTGCTATGACAGGTGATGGAGTTAATGACTGTCTTGCCTTAAAGGAAGCAGATTGTTCTATCGCTATGGCTAGTGGTACAGATGCTGCAAGAAGTGTATCACAACTTGTTTTATTAGACTCTAACTTTGATTCTATGCCTAGTGTTGTTTTAGAAGGAAGAAGAAGTATAAATAACTTACAAAGATCTGCATCCCTTTTCTTAGTTAAAACAATCTATGCCGGACTACTTGCATTTATCTTTCTATTTTTAGAAGAATCATACCCATTTATACCAGTACAACTAACTTTATCAAGTGTTGTAACTATAGGAATACCTTCATTTATACTAGCATTGGAGCCTAATAAAGATAGAGTAGAAGGCAATTTCCTAATTAATGTCCTGAAAAAAGCCGCACCACCTGCCTTTGTTATCGTTATAAATATTGTCATTATTACTTTATTTGGTAGTGCTATAGGACTAACTTATGCCAAAGTATCAACACTATCTTTAACAATTACTGCCTATGTATCATTTATTCTTTTATATAAAGTATGTCAACCATTTAATAGAGTTCGTCTAATTCTCTTTGCTTTAATGTTCTATTTATTCATCTACTGTATTATGAACTTAACGACACTTTTCTCAATTACTCATTTTGATTACCTAATGATATTTATAACCTTTATTCTAATGTTTGCATCTCACGAACTATATAAACTATTTGAAATATTAGTAGAAAAGATAGTTAAAAAACTAAAAATATAAATGCTTCGAAAACTTTTGGAGCATTTTTTTAGTTATAGCAAATAATTATAGTAGGAGGTGATAAAATTAAACGAAACTACGGTTTTGACAACGAATGGGACTTCTTCAACTACCTTAATGGTAAGAAAGTAGGAGAAGTAAATCTTATGTTTAGAAAGTTCTTGCTTGCCAACTTTCCATATATTAACAATGATATGAAAATAACTGCCTATGTTAATTTTGACAGAACTAAAGAAGATATTTGGATTAGAGTAGGTAAAGCAAAGAAATCCATTAGTATTAAAATGGGTAAATGTAATACTGTTCATAATGAGTATATCTATAATTTTACTAAGTTTTTAGAACAAGAAAAAGTTCCCCTTAAGATTGTAGATATAATACTAGATTATTTCTTTGGCGATGGTACTACTAATGGAACTGGTAAAAGAACTTTAACTTTTCCTGATTATAAGTTAAAACTCAAAAGAAAAATTAGAAAAGTTAATAAGTATTTTATGAGACATGAGGATTTACTTATTAAATTAATTAATCGTTTTGTAATAGGAAGTACAGATATCTTGATACATGGAACAGTTGATAATTTTACTTATATTACTAAAGATGAAATAATTAAACTGCTACTTTCTTTGAAGAAGGAACCATCATCAACAATCCATTTTTCTAGGCTAATTTTTGCATCTAAAGGACGCAATAATGACATTGATAAGTTTATAGTGCAAATTAAATGGTATAACCTAGCGGATGATATTGCAAGAATAAGAAAAAACTTACCAGTTTGATACTAGTAAGTTTTAATTTTTATAATGGCGGAGACAGAGGGATTTGAACCCTCGCAGCAGTTGCCCGCTCTACACCCTTAGCAGGGGCGCCTCTTCAGCCTCTTGAGTATGTCTCCAAAACGCATCTCTTCTTTGTCAGTAGACATTTATAATATTACCCTAAAGAAATATAAATGTCAAGAAAAAATAAAAGAAAAGCTCCCTTTCAGAGGGAACTTAGATTTCTCATTGGTGACCAGTACGGAATTCGAATCCGTGAATGCTACCGTGAAAGGGTAGTGTGTTAAGCCGCTTCACCAACTGGCCATATGTAGTTTAATGCCTTTTTCTTGACATAAAAAAATAAAAAATAAATGGCGCCTCAACTAGGACTTGAACCTAGGACCCCTTGATTAACAGTCAAGTGCTCTAACCAACTGAGCTATTGAGGCATATCTAATTAAATGGTGGGCCTGACAGGACTTGAACCTGTGACCCCTTGCTTATCAAGCAAGTGCTCTAACCGACTGAGCTACAGGCCCGGATTGATAGCACATTTACATTCTACACTAAACTAGAAAGAAATGCAAGCTTTTTTTGTTTTTTTCTTCAAGCAATATTAGAATAGCAAATAAATTTTATTAAATCAAGTATTTTTTAAAAAAAATTCATATGAATTTCACAAAAACTGGATAGATTATTAACTAGGAGGAGAAAAAATGAAAAAAATAGGACAGTTTTTTAAAAAACATTGGAAGAAGTTTTTACTAGCTATCATTATTATAGCCGTAATTGTCGTAATTATTTATCTAAGTTTTAGAGCCTATGATAGATATCGCGAAAATCTATTAAGAGATCCAACCTGGATAAGAGAAAACGTTAATTTTGTAGAAAACGATGAAGGAGTATATGAAGTAGAAAAAGATGAAGAAATATCTATTTTTAGTGAAGATTATCAAAATATAATAGAAGAGAAAATAGAGGAATTAAAAGACAAGGACGATTATACTCTAGAAGATCCTTTATTAATCCTTAATCCATATGGTACTGGTTCTTTGTCTTACTACTTATATTATACTGATAGTGAAGAAGATTTAGACTATAAGATTGAGACAGAAGGATATAGTAACTTTGAGAAAGAAATATCTCATAAAGATAGCAATGAATATCAATTAATTGGTTTTGTTCCAGGAGAAACTAATACTCTAACACTTACTAGTGGAGATGAAGAATATGAATTTACTATTACAACTCCTAAATCAGAATCAGATATTGATACACAGGTAGAAGTAGTAGAGGGAGATAGTGAAGAAGAATTAACAGATGGTCTTTATGCACTTTTAGGACACGATAAAAACTACAACTCTAATATTTATCTATACGATAATGATGGAGTACTAAGAGAAGAGTTTGTTCTAGATAGTTATAGAGCAGATCGTATTATCTTTGATGATGATTATATGTATTATGCTTATAATAAAAAAGGTATAGTTAAAGTAAATGATTTAGGTAAAATAGAAGAGTTCTATGATTTAGGAAAATATTCAATGCACCACGATATGATTTATGATAAAGATAATAATCGTTTTGTAATATTAGTTAATGAAGATGGTACTGATACGATTGAAGACGTTATAATTACATTAGATTTAGATACTAAAAAGGTAGAAAAAATAGTTGATATGAAAGACTTGCTACCAGAATTTTACTTAAATGCTATTAAACCAGAAGGTAAAAATACTTATGGTGGTTATGAACTTGATTGGATTCATTTAAATAGTTTATCTTTAATAGGAGATGATATTGTATTAAGTTCAAGAGAGTTAAGTACTATAATCTATATTAGTGATGCTTATACTGAACCTAGTGTTAAATACTTATTAACAGATGAGTCTGTTACAGAAGATACTTCATATGGAGATTTACTATATGAAAAAGTAGGAGACTTTGTTCCTCAAGCAGGACAACATAGTATTACTTATTATACAGATGAGACTCTTGAAGATGGAGAGTATTACTTATATATGTTTAATAATAACTACAAGGGGGCTAGAACAAGACCTAACTTTGATTGGGCAAATTATCCTGGCGCTGGTACTTATGAGAAGGGTGAAACATCATATTTCTATCAATATAAAGTTAATGAAAATGATAAGACTTATGAATTAGTTAAGAGTTTTGAAATACCTTACTCAAGTATTGTAAGTGATGTTGAAATACTTGATGGTGGTAATATTGTTGCCGGTAGTGGTAAAGATAACTCCTATGGTGAATATGACAATGATGGTAATTTAATTAGACAATTTAATTACAACTCTAAGAAATATGCTTATCGTATCTTTAAATATGAATTTAATAACTTATTTGATTAAAGTCTAGTAATAGACTTTTTTCTTTTTATCTGATAAAATATATCCATATTTTAAAGGAAGTGTGATATTAATGAAAGGAAGAGTTTTAGAAAAAGGAGAACTATTAGAAACATTATATGTTTTATTTAAAGACTTAAGTAAGAAAAAGATAAAGAACTATCTAAAAGATGGAGGAGTACTACTTAATGGTAAAGTTGTAACGAAGTATAATACTCCTGTAAAGAAAAATGATACTATTGAACTTAGTAAGGTTAATAAAACTCATAAGAAAAGTAATTTTGATATTATTTATGAAGATGAATATTTCTTTGTAATTAATAAACCTGCTGGACTTTTATCTATAAGTACTACTAAAGAAAAAGAAAAAACTGCCTATCACCAGGTTAGAGAGTTTATTAAGAGTAGAAAAAAGAATGATAAAATATTTGTCTTACATCGTCTTGATAAAGACACATCAGGAGTTTTAGTCTTTGTAAAAGATAATACTCTAAAAAATCTCTTACAAAATAATTGGGATAAATATGTTAAGACAAGAGAATATATCGCTTTAATTAAAGGTAATGTAAAAGATGTAGATGATTATACTTGTTACTTAAAAGAAATAGGACCTGATAAAGTTATTGTTACTAATAAAAAAGATGGTAAAATTGCTGTTACTTCTCTTAAGACGATTAATAAAAATAATAAATATAGTCTTGTTAAAGTTAATATTAAAACAGGAAGACGTAATCAGATAAGAGTAGTCTTAAATCATTTAGGAAGTCCGATAGTAGGGGATAAAAAGTATGGAGGCATTAAATCTAATAGACTTTATTTACATGCTAGTAAATTAACTATAACTAATCCTCTTAATAATAAAACTTATACGTTTGAAAGTAGTGTTCCTACATCATTTAAGAAGGTGTTTAAGAATGAGAAATAAAAGTGAAGTAGAACATAGTCTGATAACTAAATATCGTAAAGATATCTGGCGTAAGTTTATGAAAACAGTTAGGGACTATGAATTAGTTAAAGATAATGACCATATCGCTGTTTGTATATCTGGGGGAAAAGATTCTGTTTTACTTGCAAAATGTCTAGAAGAATTGCAGAAACACGGTAAGACTAACTTTAAACTATCATATATAGTTATGAATCCTGGGTATAAAGAAGAGACTTTAAAAGTAATAAAAGAAAACTTAGAATCTTTAGGTATTGAATACAAAATATTTAACTCAGATATTTTTGAAGTTGCTAACAAACTAGATAAAGATCATCCTTGTTATATGTGTGCTAGAATGCGAAGAGGTTTTCTTTATAAGACTGCTAAAGACCTAGGATGTAATAAAATTGCCTTAGGACATCATTTTGATGATGTAATTGAAACTGTTATTTTATCAATGTTTTATGGAGGAGAATTTAAAACAATGTTACCTAAATTACATAGTACTAATTTTCCGGGGATGGAACTTATCAGGCCACTATATTTAGTAAGAGAAGAATCTATCAAAAAGTTTTGGCAATATAATGAATATACCTTTATAAACTGTGCCTGTAAATTTACAGAAAATAAAAATGTTGAGAACAACTCTAAACGTTTAGAAATAAAAAAACTATTAGAAAGCCTTAGAGAAAAAAGTGATGTTATTGATAATAATATCTTTAAAAGTACCGAGAAAGTTAATTTAGAAACACTTCTAAGTTACCAAGATAAAGGGGAAGAAATAAGTTTTTTAGATCGTTACTAGGTCTTTTTCTTTATAAAACTTGTAAACCTAAAAAGTTTAGAAAAATATTGACTTTCTCTTTTTTATATAATAGGAAATTCATACTTAAAATTATATTGCGAATAAAAGTTTGAATTTAAATTTGCATAACCACAAAAACCGAGATATTAATCTCGTATCAATAATATATCTTAAGTTAAATTAATCTTCTTTATAAACGTGATGGTATCCTCTTTT
>CALVPN010000013.1 GCA_944351375.1 uncultured Bacilli bacterium
ATACTTATGATATCGCTCATATCAATACTTATTTTTTTAAGTCATATTTTCTTGCAAGGAAATTAAAGAAGAAAGGTATAAAAATCGTATATCATGCTCATTCAACAGAAGAAGATTATCGTGATGGTTTTATCTTTGGACATTTAACAAGTAAATTATTTAAGCAGTGGTTAATAAAATGTTATCGCTATGGTGATATTATTGTAACTCCTACAGAATATTCTAAAAATATCTTAGAGCATTATAAAGGATTAGAAAACAAAAAGATAGTCGCTATATCTAATGGATTAGAATTAGATTTCTTTAAGCCTGATAAATCATATAAAGAAAGTTTTCGTAAAAGATATGATTATAAGAAAGATGATAAAGTAATAGTAGGTATTGGTATATATAGTAGAAGAAAAGGAATAGTTGACTTTGTAGAACTTGCTAAACGTTTACCTGAATATAAGTTTATATGGTTCGGTTCAAGTCCTATCGCCGCCGCGACTAGTGATGTTAAAAAAGCTTTGAAAGAATCAAAAGACTTACCTAACATCAAGTTTCCAGGTCATGTACCACAGGAAATGATAAGAGAAGCCTTAGGAGGATGTGACCTATATTTATTCCCAACTTTTGAAGAAACTGAAGGTATTCCTATCATTGAAGCCTGTGCAATGGAAACTAATACTATAATAAGAGATATACCAATATTTAATTATCTAACAGATGGAGTTAATGTTTATAAAGCAAAAGATGTTATGGAATTTGAAAAGAAAATAAAAATGTTTTTAAACGGAGAGTTAAAAAGTGTAAGTAAAGGTGCTAGAAAGATAGCAGAAGCTTGTGATATAAAGACAGTAGGCAAACAATTAAAAGAAGTATATGAAGAGGTATTAAAAAAAGAAGACTAGTTCATTCATAGTTCTTCTTTTTTAAACATTATATTCTCTTTCTTTTTCATTACTTATATTTAAAACAATACCAACTAATATTAAATATGATAATAAACTACTACCACCATAACTAATAAAAGGTAAAGTAATTCCTGTAATAGGTAAGAGTCCTAAAGTCATACCAATATTTTGTACTTGTTGAAATACAAGCATACCAATAATACCTGCTAAAACAAATTTATCACGTGATGCTATTTTCTTTGTAGCCATATTAATTAATCTTGTATCAAAGAAAATAATAATTGCAATTAAAACTATCGCTCCTAAAAGTCCAAAGTTAGAAGCATAAACAGCAAAGATAAAGTCAGTTCCAGACTCTGGAAAATATATTGGTGTCTGATTAAATCCATGTCCAAATACTCCTGCAGAACCAATCGCTGCTAAAGCATTTTCTAACTGTAATCCACTACCATTTTGCCAATCTAAAATCCTATCAAATCTATAATACAAATCAGTACCAAAGATATTTACAAATAAGTCTTCATTTAAGAAATAACATCCTAACACTAAACTAAGCATTACAGCAATAATAATTCCTAAAATAACAAACCACCTTAATCTAATACCCGATGTAAACATCATACAGAAATAAATTATAAAGTAAATCATAACAGCACCAGTATCAGGTTCTAAAAATGTTAAAACACTAGGAATTAAAACAACTATTAAAGTCTTTAAAATAAATATAAACTCTTCTTTAATACTAGGATGATCAGTTGTCTCCCTAAAATTAGAAATCATAACAGCAAGTACTAACATAATAAAAATCTTCATAAACTCACTTGGTTGAAAACTACCTATATAAGGAATAACAAACCAACACTTACTATTATTAATCTCAGGAGCAAAGAGTAGTAGTGATAGTAATAAGATATTTCCTATAATATAGAAAAGCCAAGCGTTCCTATACAAATAGTCATTCTTAAGTTTAAAAAGTATTACAATTAGAATAACTCCTACTAAATACCATATCGCTTGTTTTAAAGCTAAATTCCCATTATCAGGAGAAAGATAAGTCATCGCACTATATATAGTAGTAATACTTATAATAAAAAACAAAACAATAGGTATAACAATAGTTAAATCAATTTTCTGTCTTCTCTTCAAAACACCACGTCCTTTCATATCAAGTCATTAATATTATATCAAAAAAAAGTAAATTTTATTATATAAAATACATAAAATGTAATAGGAGGGAAAACGATGAAACAATTACCACCCATTTTTAAAGTAAGTAATAATATAAGAGATACTAATCAAAAGTATTTCTATGAGAAAGCAACTAATAAGATAAAACCTAAAGAAATTAAAAAAAATATTGATAATAACTTATCAATAGAAGAAAAAATAAATAAAATTTTTAGAACTAAAGGTTATGCTTTTAATATCCCAGTAGAAATTACTTTCTCTAATAAAACAGTTAATACCTATCTTGCCTTAAAGAAAAACGATTCTATCATAACATTAGATAATGAAGTAATTCCCATATCAACAATTACTAGATTAGAAATAAAAAGCCCATCGAACTAAAGATGGACTTTATTTTTTATACACCACTAACTAAGACATCAGGTAAACATTTAATAGCAGAAACACAATCTAAATTAATAGTAAAGAATGTACTAGTTAAAACATAAGGCTCACTACTACTAGTATCAGGATTTTGTGCTAACACTCTACAAGTACAACAATTACCCTCTAAATTTTCTAGTCTAAAGATAGAAGAAGTTCCATTAACTGACCCAAGAGTATAAGGAAAACTCCAACGACATCCTGTAATGCAATTATAGAAAATAATTGGTCTTGTGTTATAGCACACTAAACTAGGAGTAGGACCTAAATAAGGCTTATCACATCCTAGGACTTCGCAAGACTCATCTTTAGAATTTTGTAAGCAAAGAATAGTCTCTAATATGGAAGTTAAGCAACTTTTATCATCACACATAAATTATCCTCCTTTTATAAATTATCAATAATAATATCATCCAAACAACTAACAACACAGATACAATCTAAATTAATAGTTATAAAATCATTTGTAGATAGGTATGTTCTATTAGAATCATTAGTATCAGGATTAGGTCTTAATACACGACATTTGACGCAGGCATCATCAACAGACTCCACTCTAAAAACAGATGAAGTATTAGTATTACCATCTATTGTATAAGTAGTACTGAAGATATTACCAAATCTAGTATAGAAAGTAACAGGTCTTGTATTAAAACAAATAATATTAGGACTACTTCCTAAATAAGGTCTAGTACAAGACTCATCAAAGCAATCACTACCTGAAGCATTCCTTTGTAATATATCAATAACCTTTAATAATTTACCTAAACAACAAGTATCTTTCTTTTCTTTCACTGTTTACACCACCTCTTATCTATTATCTAATATAGGTTATGAGACTAATAAATTTTTGTGTAGTTAATAACCTATAACTTCTATTATTAGTTTATGATACTGTTCTTGATAATTTCCACTTTTAATTTTTTAACATATAGAGTATAATTACTATTAGGTGATAAAGATGAATTTATTAGATATTCAGTATATTATAATTATTGCCGTAATATTAATAATATTACTAGCAGTACTAAAAGCTAATAAGAAAGATGCTAATATTGATTTAAATAAACTAGTAGAGTATCTTGGTGGAAAAGATAATATTATCAGTACAGAATCTAAACTATCTAGATTTATTGTAACCCTAAAGGATACTTCTAAAGTTGATAAAGAATCAATTCAGAAATTAGGTGCCAAAGGTATAGTTGAGATTAATAATCAATTAAAGATTATTTTAGGACCTGAATCTAAACAATTAAAAAAATATATTGATGAGCTAAAATAGAGTTTTCTCTATTTTTTCTTTTTCTTCTATAATTCGACAAATTTCTACAAAACTATATCATATACTTATTTTAGAAAGAGGGAGAAATATGTCGTATATTGAAGTTATAATTGAAAGTATTATTTTACTACTTTGTCCACTAACATTACATTTACTATATACAATTTATAAGAAGAATCTGCTAGTAGAAGAAAAGGACTTAGGCTTTGAAATCGCTATTATTTCATCACTTTATTTTGTCCTAAGATTTGGAACTTCTTGTTATAATGATTATCCTATTATTCTCTTTGATATTCCACTACTTATATGTTATTACAAAAGAAAAATGTCATTATCAATTTTTATATCTTTAATATTAATTGTTTATGAAACTTTATTCTTAAATATTAATCCTTTATTTTCTGCACTAGAATATAGTAGTTATTTAATAGTTTATTCCTTATTAGTAAAAAGAAAACTAAAACCCATTAATGTTGTAAACTACTTTATTATAATTAAAAGTTTTATGTTATCCCTAGCAGTATTTTGGTTTATTAGTCCTGAAAAGACTTATACATCCAACTTATTTTATATCTTTACAATTATAATAACTCTTTACTTTGTAACTAATATAATCATATCTATCTTTGCCAAAGGAGAAAAAGTAGTAGAGTTACATAGTGATTTAGAAAATATTGAAAAAGAAAAAGAGTTAAGACGTTCCTTATTTAAGGTAACTCATGAAATAAAGAATCCTATCGCCGTTTGTAAAGGTTACTTAGATATGATAGATATTAATGATAAGAAAAAAGTAAGGAAATATGTTCCTATTATTAAAGATGAAATAACAAGAACTTTAATTTTAATGGATGATTTTCTAGATTATACTAAAATAAAAATAGAAAAAGAAGAAATGGATATTGTTATGTTACTAGAAGATTTAGAGGACTATTTAGAAGATTTGTTTAAGAAAAATGGGATAAAATCTGAGTTTAATTTACCAGATCAGGATATTTATATAGAAGCAGATTATAATAGGTTAAAACAAGTCTTTATTAATCTTTTAAAAAATGCCGTAGAAGCGAAAGATGATAGTAAAGATGAGAAAAAAATAAAAATAAGTTTAGAAAGTGATAATAGTTTTATGAAAATAATAATTGAAGATAATGGGGTAGGTATGGATAAAGATGTTCTAAATAAGGTTAGTGATATGTTTTTTACAACTAAGAAAAAGGGTAGTGGGCTAGGAGTTAGTCTATCTAAAGAGATAATAGAACAACATAAAGGTACGATTGTGTATAATTCAGTAAAAGGAGAAGGAACAAGAGTAATAGTAACTTTACCTAGAGGAGAATTTGTGGCATAATATTACTGAAGTGGTAATATGTGGAATATAGAAGAAATAAAAAAAGATATAAGAAGTAATCTATCTGATTATAGATATAATCATTCTCTAAGAGTTATGGAAGAAGCTGAAAGACTAGCAAAACATTATCATGCAGATATAGAAAAATGTAAAGTCTGTGGTCTAACTCATGATATGTGTAAGGAATTTACAAGAGAAGAAAATGAGAAAATCATTGAAGAATACAATCTACCTAAAGAATTATTAAATAGTGAAAATAAAAACCTTGCTCATGGTTTTATTGCATCTATCCTAGTTAGCGAAAAATATAACTTT
The DNA here is from genome assembly GCA_944351375.1 of uncultured Bacilli bacterium. Lineage (GTDB taxonomy): Bacteria > Bacillota_I > Bacilli_A > RF39 > UBA660 > Onthousia. Next base: position 5,450 of record CALVPN010000013.1, read on the forward strand.
ACAAGTGATATGATCTTAGCAATTAGATATCATTCAACAGGTTATCCTAATATGGATATACTTGCAAAAATCATTTATTTAGCAGATAAAATAGAGAAAGGAAAAGATTATCCTGGAATAGAAGAAGAAAGATATCTTGCTTATAAAAATATAGATAAAGCCATTATTTTATGCTTAAACAATCAAATAAAACACTTAAAAGAAAAAAATATAGTAATAAATAAAATGGGTTATAAAACACTAAAGTTTTTAGAGGAAAGCACTATTAATTGAAATATTCCTAAAATAATGCTACAATTTATATAGTTTAAGACGGAAAGAGAGTGAAGTTTACTATGAATGAAAATAAAGGTAAAGAGATAATTAGTAATACTAATCAACCTGAATCTCCAAAACCAGTTAAAGATAATAAAGAAATGAAAAAGAAATTGATGAGAATGATGTTAATAGTAGTAGGAATTTTAGTAGTATTTTTAATCATCATCTTAATATTTTCTTTTTTAGGCAGTGGTAATAAGAGCTATGAAGAGATAGAACAAGATTTAAAAAATGCAGCGATAGAGTATTATGAAGTTCAAAGTGGTTTATTACCTAGAGAAGAAGGAGAAACTATTACTGTAAGAGCTAATACTCTAGCAGATGCAGAGCTTATGAAACCATTAAGTGAATTAAGAGAAGGAGAAAACTGTAGTGGTAGAGTAGAAGTTACTAAAGTAGGAGATAATATAATTTATACTCCATACTTAGAGTGCGGTGATAACTATAATACTAAAGAATTATATAAAGCTGTTTTAGAACAAAAAATAGTAACATCAGGGAATGGATTATATGATTTAAATGGTGAAAAAGTATATAGAGGTGATGATGTTAATAATTATGTTAGTCTAGATAATGCTATATATAGAATTGTTAAAGTAACACCTGATAATAAGCTGTTATTAATATTAAATGAAGTGGACTCTACATTATCATCTTATTATGATGATAGATATAATCCAACGAAAAGATTTAATAGCGGCTTTAATGATTATCGTATTAGTAGAATAAAAGAATTTTTAGATGATTTATATAGTAGTAAAAATGATATAAAAATATTAAGTAAAAATGATAAAGAAAAATTAGCAAGTTTTAATCTATGTATAGGTAAAAGAAATGCTACTGAAACTAACAATACAAATGCTATAGAATGTAGTGATGTATTAGAAAATCAAATGATAGGATTGTTAACAGCAAGTGATTATATGAATGCATCACTAGATGCAAATTGTAAAGCGACTACTGATAAGAGTTGTCAGAATTATAATTATTTAAGACTAAAAGAAACAGAATGGTGGCTATTAACAGGTAATGCAGCAAATGATTATGAAGCATATATTGTTAAAAGTAATGGATATATTGATATAAATACTACATCTGGTTATAAAAAGATAAGACCAACTATTATGCTTAATAATAATGTTATGATCAAATCAGGTAATGGAAGTGCATCAAATCCGTTTATATTAAAATAATATACTAGAGAAATTTAAGTTTCTCTAGTTTTTTTAAATAATTGTTGACAAATTCTTTTCTTATTAATATAATGTTAATAACAGATGAAACATTCTGTAAAAAAATATGTTTTGATATTAACGAAACATTAATAAGAGGGAGTGGAGTTTTATGAGTAATTTAAAATTAATAGTTTTAGAAAACATTAAAGAATTAGGTAAGGAAATAAATGAGGATCTAAAGAAGATTAGAAAAGATGATTCTAATTATATGATAACTGTTAAAGAAGACAGATTTTCTAATGGAGAAGGTAAAGTGAAAATAGAAGATACTGTTAGAGATAAAGATATTTATATTATTTCTGATGTAGGTAATTATGATATTACTTATAATATGCGAGGGATTGTTCATCATATGGGACCTGATGAACATTTCGGGGATATTAAAAGAACAATACTCGCTTTATCAGGCTATCAAGAAAAAATTACTTTAATAATGCCTTTACTGTATCAAGCAAGACAACATAAAAGAAAAGGAAGAGAGTCACTTGACTGTGCTCTAGCTCTACAAGAATTAGAACGACTAGGTGTTAATCATATTATTACTTTTGATGCTCATGACCCAAATGTTTCTAATGCTATTCCAAATCTTCCTTTTGAAAATTTTTATCCTACTAATATTATTCTAGAAGACTTATTAAAAACTGAAGATTTAAAAGACATTCTTGTAATAAGCCCAGATATGGGAGCAATGGAACGAGCAAGGTACTATGCAGAACTTCTAAACAGTGATGTCGGAGTTTTCTATAAAAGACGTGATCTATCTCGGGTAGTTAATGGTAAAAATCCCATAGTTGAACATACTTATATGGGTTCTAGTGTTAAAGATAGAGATGTTTTAGTAGTAGATGATATGATTGCATCCGGTTCATCTATGTTAGAAGTAGGTAAAATGCTAAAAGAACAAGGTGCTAGAAAAGTATATTTTATTGCCACATTCTCTTTATTTACAGAAGGAATAGATGAATTTGTTAAAGCCTATAAAAACTATTATTTTGATAAACTTTACACTACTAATTTATCTTATATACCAAAAGAATATAAAGAAAAGACTTGGTTTCATACTGTAGATTGTTCAATGAATATTGCCGAAATAATTAATGCTTTACATAATAAAGAGTCTCTAACACCTTTATTAAATGGAAAAGAGAAAATACTAAAGTTATTGGAGGAGAATAAATCATGAAAATAGGTATCTTTGGGGGAAGCTTTAATCCTCCCCATAAAATGCATAAGAAAATAGCCCTTGACCTTATAAAAAAACATTATTTAGATAAAGTTATCTTTGTACCAACAGGTAGTAAATATAAATATAAGAATAATCTTTTAAGCGATAAAGTAAGACTAGAGATGCTAAAGTTGATGTGTATAGATAATAAAGATTTAGATGTTAGTGATTATGAATTAAAAGACCATATTGTTTATACTTATGATACTCTAGATTATTTTAAAAATAAATATAAAGATGATGAGATATTCTTTATTTGTGGTACTGATAATTTTAGTTATGTAGATAAATGGGAAAGAGGCATATATGTATTATCTAATAATAAATTTTTGGTTATTAAAAGAAATACTTTTGATATAACACCTTTATTAAAAAAATATAAAGACTATAAAGATAATATTATTGTTGCAGATATAGAAGAAAATGAAATATCTTCTACTAAAATTAGAGAAATGATATATAATAATAAAAGAGCAGAAGATTATTTAGATGAAAGTGTTTATTCATATATAAGAGAAAATAATTTATATAGGAGATGAGTTTATGAACTTTAAAGAGATTATACATATTTTACAATTAGGACAAAAAACTATTGCCACAATGGAGTCTTGTACTGGTGGTGGAGTAGTAAATGCTATTACTAATTGTGAAGGAGCTAGTGAAATATTAAAATTTAGTGCTGTAACTTACTCTAACGAATATAAAGTAAAAATGGGTGTACCTAAAGAAGTTATTGATAAGTATACTGTTTATAGTATGGAAACAGCAATAGAGATGAGTAAAGCGATTAGTAGTTTTGCAAATAGTAATTATGGTATAGGTATAACAGGTAAACTTAATAGAAGTGACCCTAATAATCCAACAGGAGATGATAATACCGTTTATATTTGTATTTATGATAGAGATAATAATAAATTTTATAAAGAAAAGATGACTGTTAATAAAGAAAGTCGAGCTTTAAATAAAGAACATATTATAGATAAGATTATAACAATGTTACTAGATATTATTAAGTAACATTTTTCTTAAAACTATGTTATAATCAAATTATGAAAAAGAGGTGTAGTATGGAAAAAGTTTACAATAGTGAAGAAGAATTTTTAAAAGATTACAATGCAAAAGACTTTGATCAGTTATCAATGACTGCTGATATTCTTTTAATTAGTGTATCTAGTGAAGAAGTTAATAATTATCGTAAAAATAGTAAGAAGATGATGAGTATTCTTTTAGTAAAAAGAGATGATTATCCTTTTAAAGATAAATGGTGTCTACCTGGAGGATTTTTAGATCCTAATAAAGAGACTTTAGAAGAATGTGCTAAGAGGGTTTTAAAAAGAGAAACTAATCTTTCAAATATCTATTTAGAACAGTTATATACCTATGATGCAATTGATAGAGATCCAAGAACAAGAGTAGTATCAACATCATTTATCGCTTTAGTTGATAAGAATAGATTAACAGAAATGATTAATCCTAATGCTTGTTGGTTTGATATTATACTTTTTGAAGAAAAAGATAATATTGTAGATATTTCTTTAACTAATGGAGAAGAGACTATTAATTTATCAATTAAAAAAGTTTTAAGAGAAAAGACTACTGATAGATATAGTTTTAAAGCGAGAAAAAATGTGTTGGCCTTTGATCATGATTTAGTAGTATTAGCAGGTCTAGAGCGTTTAAAAAATAAATTAAATTATACTGATATAGTCTTTAATATGATGCCCGAATACTTTACTTTAGGAGAGTTACAACAAGTTTATGAAGTAATACTTAATAAGAAATTATTAGATCCTGCTTTTAGAAGAATTATTAAAGATAAAGTAGTTAAAACTGATAAAATGAGAACTGGAGAAGGACATAGACCATCAGTATTATTTAAATATAGGAAGAAAAATGATTAAGATAAATAGAATAAGATTATTTGTTAATGATAATCTAAAATCAAAGAAAATTGCTGAAATGCTAATATTACTATTAAAAGAAAATAACTTTAAAATCGTTACTAAAAATTATGATCTTGCTATTGCTATAGGTGGAGATGGAGCCTTTTTAAGAATGGTTAAAGAGAGTAACTTTGATAGTAAATGTTATTACATTGGAATAAATACGGGAACACTTGGTTTTGCTCAAGAGATTAGTTTTGATGAGATAGATACCTTTATTAAGAAACTAACTCTAGGAGAGTTAAAGTGTGATAAAATTGGGATAGGAGAAATAGAAGTAGAAACTAAAGATGATACTTTTAAACACTTTACTTTAAATGAGATAGTTTTAAGAGAACAAGAACTTAATACAGCTAAATTTAGAGTCTTAATAAATGATGAATTATTAGAAAACTATGTAGGAGATGGACTACTAGTATCAACATCATTTGGTTCAACTGCTTATAACCTTAATTTTGGTGGTTCTATCGTCTATAATACTTTTCATACTCTACAACTTACACCTATCGCTCCCTTAAACTCTAAAAGTTATAGAAGTCTTTTAAATTCCTTGATTGTTCCTTCTGATAAGATAATATCTATAAGACCAGAAGTAGTTAGTAAAAATGTTCTTATTAGTATAGATGGAGATAATTATAGATATAATGATGTAATAAGAGTAGATACTTATATAAAGGATAAAGAAATTAAAGTACTTAGAATGAATGATTATGATATGATTAAAAAGATTAATGAGAAGTTTTTAAAATAATTATATTAAAGATATTTATATATCTTAACAATATAATTATTTTTTTTAGTTTGTTTAACTTTACCAATATACTTAAACTTACCATATTTTCTAATACTAAAAGTATCTTCTTCTTTTAAAAGATAGGAAGGATTAGTTAATATTTCATAATTTAAAATAACTTCTTTATTCTTAAATTTATCTTTTACTTTATTTCTAGATGTGTTAGTAATATTAGATACTATAGTGTCAATTCTTTCACTTTTGATGATTAACTCTAGTTCTTTAAACTTTCTCTTATAATTTTTTAAACTATTAATATCTATTTCTTCTAGTTCAATGTAATTATTCTTAATCTTATTAAAGTTAGTTAAAAAATAATCTTTCATAGAATCTAATAAATAAAAGTAATAGTTATTGTCATCTATTATAATATCGCCAAATACACACTTCTCTATATTTAAAGAGAAGATACTACCTAAAATATCTTGATGTCTAAAAGTTTCTTTAGTTATTATTTTAAATAATACTACTTTAGGTAATGTCTCTTTATAAAGTATTATCTTTTCAGCTTCTTCAAATGGTTTAAAGATATTGAATTCATTTTTTTTGAAGTGTTTACTTATTTCTTTTACTTCATTAGGCTCTAAAAAGAAAGTTGGTTCGCTTCTATTTAATCTATCCATATTTTTCTTAATGTTATACATAATTATCACGCTTTTTTATTAATATTTTTTCTTTTTCTTTATTTATATAATTTATAAGAGTTTTTCCATCCTTTATTTCTTCTATAGGAAAAATAGAGTTATCATCTAAAACTTTATTACATTCTATGGTAGAATATTCTAAAAATATAGGAGTTAATCTATTTATAGCATTTATTTGAGTAGTAGTTAATCTTTTAGGAAATGTAATAAAAGCATTATCTACATATTCACTACTTGGAGTAATATTAACAAATGTTGCTATACCTATTTTGGCAAGGGCCCAAGAAATATCAAAAATATCTCCTTTAATTAGTTTTTTCTCTAATCTTTTAAGAAGATTTTTTTCTTTTAAAAATGGTTTTATAAGTTATGGATGCTCAAAATTAAGGGTTGGATAGGGCAAGATAGTTGTATCTATATCATCGATGGATGTTCTATAAAACAAAATAATTCTTATCTCACTATAATTATTTAATTTTTCTTTATATATCTCAATTGTATTAAACATAGTGTTCCTTCTTTCTTGGTGCAAATTATTTTATCACATATTTCATTTTTTGTTAAATTATTGTACAATAAAGTTGTAAAGGTAGTGATAACATGTATGATGTAATAGTAGTAGGAGCAGGTCCTGCAGGACTTTTCGCTTCTTTAAATCTTGCTCGTAATAGTAAGTTAAAAGTATTACTTGTAGATGAAGGTAAATTTAGTGAAAAAAGAGTTTGTTCGATGAATGTTAAAGGAACAGCATGTGTTAACTGTAATCCTTGTAATATTTTATCAGGCTATGATGGAGTGGGTACTTTTTCTGATGGTAAACTTAATTTTATTCCTAAGTTAGGTAAAACAGATTTATTCAAGTATATGGAGAAAAGTGAAGCTTATAAACTTATCGATGAAGTAGAGTCTATCTTTAATGAGTTAATTGCATCTAAAGATATAATAGAAAGGAATAAATGATGAAGAAGTATATAAAAGAATATATTAGTGAAATTGATAAAAAAATTAATGACAATCATAAATTCAGTAGTGATGAAATAGATGATTTTCTATTTAAGATGAAGTTATTTCAAAAAGAAAGAATAATCCATTTAGTAATAACTCTTTCTTATGTTTTCTTTACAATCCTTTTCTTATTTATAACGAAGTATATCTTTGCTATGTTTATAATATTTTTTATATTACTTGTCTTTGATGGCTTTTATGTATATCATTATTTCTTTTTAGAAAATAGTGTTCAATATATGTATAAACAGTATGATAAAATTAAGAAATTGCAAGTGGTGATAAGATGATTTTTAGTGTATTAGCTTTCCTATTTTTAGTTATTAGTCTTTGTATTAATAATCGTAAAAAGTCTTTAATAGTTCAATCATTAAATTGTTTGTGTGAAGCTCTTTATAATTTTGTAATTTCTGCCTATACAGGTGCTGTTTTAGGATTAATTAATTTTATTAGAAGTTTTATATATATTAGTAAAGATAAAATTAATAAAGTAGTATACATATTTATTTTAATTCTCTTTGAAAGTATAATTATTATTAATTGTTTTATGACTTGGCAATGTTTTATATCAATTTTTCCTACGATAGGTTCTTTTATTAGAACTTATTGTTTGTGGCAATCTAATATGAAATTAGTAAGATTGTCAGGTATTACAACTGGTATATTTTATGGAATTTATTATCTTTATTATCAGAGTTTCTTTATGGTATTAGGTGATATAATTTTAATTATTACTGGTATTTATGCTATATGGGTAAATGATATTAGAAAGAAGAAAGTTAATTAAAAATAATAACTTTTCTTTTTTCTTAAATACGTATATAATTATTATAGTAATAATAGAAAGAGGGATAATATGAATTTACAAGGAAAAATTGCAGTAGTAACTGGTGGTGCGATGGGTAATGGTAAAGGTATTGTAGAATCATTACTTAAATATGGAGCATCTGTTGTTATTTTAGATAAGTCAAGTGAATTAACTAATACTGTAAATGAATTAGGTTCTAAAGGATATAAAGTATTAGGTATTAATGTTGATATAAGTAATAAAAGTTTGTTAGTTCAAGTAGTTGATATTATTAAAAAGTATTATGACCATATTGATATCTTAGTAAATAATGCTGGTATTTGTAAATTAGAGACATTTGAGAATATGACTGATGAATTACGTGACTTACATTTTGATATTAATATTAAAGGTACTTGGAATGTTACTAAAGTGTTACTTCCTATGCTAAGAGCGAGTGGGAAAGCTAGCATTATTAATTTATCTAGTGTTACTGGTCCTATGGTTGCAGATTCTGGAGAAGTAGCTTATGCTACTACTAAAGCTGCTCTTGTTGGCTTTACTAAGGCTCTTGCTCGTGAAGAAGTAGATCATAATATTAGAGTTAATGCTATTTTACCTGGGTATATTAGAACACCTATGGTTGATGGTATGGCAAAAGAGTCAAATGCAAATGACCCAGAAAGTGTTATAAATGGTATTGCAAGTGCTATTCCTATGAAAAGATTAGGTGACCCTAGTGAATTAGGAGAACTTGCATGTTTCCTTGCTAGTGATTCATCTAGTTATATAACAGGAACAAGTATTGTAATAGATGGTGGTTCAACATTACCTGAAACTGTAACTATGGGAGTTTAGTTATAAAAAAGAAGTTTAAGCTTCTTTTTTTAAATTATTTTCAAGTATTGTTAACATTTCATTTTTCATCTCATCTGTTGCATTATTCCAAATTATTTCCATAAATACTCCCATACCAGGAAGAGTTACTTCATCTTTAGAATTAATTGATTCAACTATCGCTTCCTTAATCGCTTCCTTATTATCATTCTTAAAATTATTTACAATATAATCTTTTATACTCATAAAATCATCTCCTAGACATATCTTTACCAATATTTTTAAAATTATACTATAATTTTTTAATTCTTTAGTATATAATTAAAACAGAGGTGATAATATGTCAACAGGAATAATTATAGGTATTGTAATAGTTGTAATTGTTGTAATTTTAGTTATTTGGTATGTAGTAACATATAATTCATTAATTGATCTTAGAAATAGAGTTAAAGATCAGTGGAGTCAAATTGATGTTCAATTAAAAAGAAGAGCAGATTTAATTCCTAATTTAGTAGAGACTGTTAAAGGTTATGCTAAACATGAAAGTTCTACTTTAGATGCTGTTGTTAATGCTCGTAATAGCTTTAATACTGCAGGAACAAAAGAAGAGGAGATAAAAGCTAGTGGAGAGTTAACTGGTATGTTAAATAGATTATTCGCTCTTGCAGAAGCATATCCAGATCTTAAAGCTAATCAGAACTTTGTTTCACTTCAAAATGATTTAAGAGATACTGAAGATAAGATAAGTACAATGAGACAATTTTATAATGATACAGTACTTACTTATAATAATAAAGTACAGTCTATTCCAAGTAATATAGTTGCAAGTATTGCACATTTTAAAGAAGAATCTTTCTTTGAAATAGACGAGAAAGATAAAGAGACACCAAAAGTATCATTTTAAGACTTGCTTAAAGCAAGCTTTTTTCGATAGGAGAGAGAGTTATGAATAAAGGAGTAAAGGCAGTAGTAATTATTATTGCATTTTTAGCGATTGTATTTTTACCAGTAATTATATCATCTTTGGATAGTGAACCAACTGATAAGTTCTTAAGTCAAATAGAAATAAATGAAAATGGTTCTATTAAAGTTAGAGAACTTATTAAGATGAATGGTGAGTATAATGGTATGGAACGTGATGTTAGTTATGCTAATTCTAGTAGTGAGTCATATAATGGTGAGATAAGTGCTATAGAAGGTAATAGTGATTTATATGATGGTAGTGGTATTACAGATATTAAAGTAGGTTCTATTAGTGATGATGGAGACCTTACATTTGATGACTTTAATAGGAATATTAACTATTTTGATAAAGTTAGTTATGCCAGTAATGGAGAATCATCTAAATATACTTATAGTACCTTTATGGATGAAGTTAATTTAAAACTTTTTAATCCTAGTAATTTAGATGAAATCTTTTATATTGAATATACTGTTAATGATGTAGTAGTTGTCCATAACGATACTGCAGAACTTGCTTGGAATACACTAGGTGATGGTTATAGAGAAAATATAGGAGATTATGAAGTAAAAGTAATATTACCTAATAGTGATAGTGATTATAGAGTATGGTTACATGGACCCTTAAATGGTAATGTAGAAAGAACTAATACTAAGGAAGCTTTAGGCACCTTTAACTTTTTAGGAGCTCATAACCCTGTTAGTGTTAGACTAATTTTCAATAAAGATTTAGTTCCTAATGCTACTAAAGTTAGTGGCTTAACTGCAAAAGATGCAATTATAGATTATCAAACTAAACTTAGTGATGAAGCGAATGTCAAAAGAGAAAAGATCCAAAGACAAAATATGATATTAATAATATCAAGTAGCATCTGGGCTTTAATTGCAATTAGTCTTGCAGTAGGAGTTTATTTAAGAGAAAGAAAGATGAAGAAAACTGCTTTTACCATGGAATACTATAGAGATTTTCCAGGAAATTATGGTCCTGAAGTATTAGAATATCTAATAGATAAAAATATAACAGAAAAGAGTTTATCTGCTACTATATTAAATCTAATATATAAAAAAGTTTTAAAAGTAGAGAAGATTGATAATAAGAAAAAAGATGATTATAAGTTAATATTACAAGAGTATAATGAAGCTGACTTAACAGAAACAGAAAGAATTGCTTTAAAACTAATAATTAATGAAATAGGTAATTCTAAAGAAGTAGTATTATCTACAATAAAAAAACATTGCTCTGATATTAGTAATGCTAATAGATTTATGGATCTATATAATGATTTTATTAAAACTAGTAAAACTTTAGGTAAAAGTGAGTTATTCTTTGCTAAGACCCCAGGTCTAGTAGCATTTACTATTATCTTTAGTTTATTAGGTATAGTTTTAGCATTTATTAGTTTTGGTCTTGATTTATCTTGGCTTGGTATAATCATTATTATCCTTATGATAGCATTAATTATCTTTGTTATAACTAGAAAGTTCTATACAAAGAAAGGAGCAGAACATTATGCTAAATGGATGGCTCATAAGAAGTTTTTAGAAGATTTTAGTAGGTTTAATGAAAAAGAATTACCTGAAGTAATTTTATGGGATAAATATTTAGTATATGCAGTAGTACTAGACTGTGCTGATGAATTATCAAAAGAAATGAATATTAAAATGTCTAGTATGGAAAATGTTGATACTACTTATGTAGGATATAATCCTTATATGACTCACTACTTTATTACTTCTAGCGTTTATAGAGGTATAAATAGTGGAGTTCATACTGCAGTATCATCATCACGTTCATCAATCGCTGCAAGCCAAGCATCAAGTGGAGGTGGCTTCGGTGGTGGTTCCATTGGTGGAGGAGGATCCTTTGGTGGTGGAGGTGGTGGAGGTCGCTTCTAATCCTCAAGAAAACATAAAATGATTTTAATAATTACATAAGTATTTTCTAAATAACAATAGTGAGTGCAATTAGGAAAGATAATAAGTTCACTATTTGTTATTTTTTTATGCATAAGTTTTCCATCTTTTAGAGGAGTATCAGTATCTTTTTCTCCCCATAGTATTAGGGTATTGGTATTAATAGAAGATAAGTAATTAGTTAGGTCTAGATTAACAATATTTTTAAAAGTTTCTCTCATATTCTCATCTAAAGATTGATAATCACTACTTGAGAATTTATTAAATAGATAAGTTTTAAATTTATGTTTAATTTTTTTAGGAAGATAATCTGCCAAAGACTGGAGAGTTTTATATAGTTTAAGTCTAAACTTTTTCTTCAAAGTCATTTTAGGTTTAATACCAGCGCTATCTATTAGTATTAAGCTTTTGATAGGAACTTTATATTTAGATGATAAAAGAATTGCAATTCTACCACCAAAGGAGTGAGCGATGATATTAGGATTAGATATTTTTAAATCACTTAAAAACTTAATAATCATCTTTGTATAATCATCCATATTAAGATTATAATTAGGAAAATTAGTTTCTCCAAAACCTGGATAATCTATAATATAAACAGTATAATCAATCATTAAAATATTAATCATTTCTAAAAAAGTATTTCTAGTTTCTCCCCATCCAGGCAGTATTACAATTACATCTTTAGAGTCCCCATATTTTTGATAAGATAAATTTATATTTTTATAGTTAATAGTCATATTCAACACCTATTATAAGATATGTAAATAAAAGATATTTGTTTATTGAAATTTACAAAAGGGTGTGATAATATTTAGTTAACAAAGTAGAAAGAAGGTATGTGACCCCAACTGGTTATGCAAGTTACAGTAGCCCTAGATCAAGCGAGGGGGTCCGTCCATCTCTAAATATAAAATCTAATGTTGTAATCACTGGAGGAGATGGAACTAAAGAAAATCCATTTACCATAGAACTTCAATAATATATTAAACTGATAGTAGATAAATATTATCAGTTTTTTAGTGTATTTCTTTTAATTTTATTGTACAATATATTTAGTTTTAGAGGTGAATTATGAGTATATATGATTTAACAATATATGAATTAACAGATTACTTTATTAATAATAATGATAAAAAGTATTATGCTACTGAACTTTTCTCTTGGCTTTATGATAAAAATAAAAGAATAACATCTTTTGATGAAGCGACTAACTTAAAAAAAGAAACAAGAGAAAAATTAAAAAATGACTTTATTATTTCTAATATAGAAATAGTTACAGTAGAGTCTGCTAAAGATGTTAGGAAGTACTTGTTTAAACTTAATGATAATGAGCATATAGAAGCAGTACTTATGAACCATGATTATGGTAATAGTCTTTGTATTTCAAGTCAAGTTGGTTGTAATATGGGGTGTAAATTTTGTGAATCAGGTAGACGTAAGAAAGTACGTAATTTAACTACAGGAGAAATGGTAGAACAAATACTTAAAGTAGAGAGTGATTCTAATTTAAGAATTAGTCATGTAGTTATTATGGGAATAGGAGAACCTTTTGATAATTATGATAATATCTGTAACTTTATCAAAATCATAAATCATTCTAAAGGACTTAATATTGGGGCAAGACATATTACAGTATCAACTTGTGGACTTGTTCCTAAGATATTAGACTTTGCTAATTTCCCATATCAAGTAAATCTTGCTATTAGTTTACATGCTCCTAATGATGAATTAAGAAAAGAGATAATGCCTATCGCTAAAGCTTATCCTCTAAAAGATTTAATGAATGCAATTAAAATATATTTAGAGAAAACAAATAGAAGAGTAACCTTTGAATATATTATGTTAAATGGTGTTAATGATAGTATTGATAATGCTTTAGAATTAGCAAATTTATTAAAAGGAATAAATGCCTATGTTAATTTAATACCATATAATGAAACAGAAGCTTTACAGTTTAAAAGAAGTAACCCTTTAACAATTGCTAAGTTTTATGATATACTAAAGAAAAACAATATTACAGTTACAATTAGGCGAGAATTTGGTGGTACGATTAGTGCTGCTTGTGGACAGCTTAGAAGTAAGAAGGAGGATATATGAAATCGTTTTATTTAACTGATGCAGGAAAGGTTAGAGACCATAATGAAGATAGTGTTTTAATAGTACATAATAGCGATAACGATACACTTATGGCTATCGCTGATGGTATGGGGGGACATTCTGCTGGAGAAGTAGCATCATCTATCGCTATTACCCATCTTGCAAAAAACTTTAATGAAAACTTCCATAATATGAGTAAGATGGATGCTGTTAATTTTTTAAGAGATAGTGTTAATGAAATAAATGATAGTATCTTTAGACATGAAAAGACTCATCCAGAAAGTAAAGGAATGGGAACAACCCTTGTCACTGCAATCATTACTAAAGATTATATATTGTTTGGAAATATTGGAGATTCATCAGGTTTTGTTATGAAAGATAATAAACTTCATAAAGTAACATATGATCATACATTAGTTAACTTGTTAGTGTCAGCTGGTGAATTAACAGAAGAAGAAGCTAAAGATCATCCAAAGAAAAACGTTTTAATGAAAGCACTTGGAGCAAATAATCCTATAGATATAGATATCTTTGATTGTGATATGGAAATAGATGCTATACTACTAGCTAGTGATGGTCTTACAAATATGTTAGATGAAGAAGCAATAGAAAGAGTCTTAACAGGAGAAGGAGACATTGAAGATAAAGTAATTAAACTAATTAGAAAAGCTAATAATAGAGGGGGAACTGATAATATATCAGTAGCATATTTAATTTTAGGAGAAGGTGAAGAATAATGGTTACAAAGGGGCAAAAAATTAATGATCGTTATGAGATAATTAAATCAATAGGCGAAGGTGGTATGGCTAATGTCTATCTTGGGTATGATACTATACTTGATAGAAATGTAGCGATAAAAGTATTAAGAGGAGACCTTGCAAATGATGAGAAATTTGTAAGACGTTTTCAACGTGAAGCCCTATCAGCTTCTAGTCTTTCTCATCCTAATATCGTTGCCATGTATGATGTAGGAGAAGATGATGGACTATACTATATTGTCATGGAATATGTTGAAGGAAAGACTCTAAAACAA
>CALVPN010000014.1 GCA_944351375.1 uncultured Bacilli bacterium
ACATCCAACACTAGCACTAGCAGTAGCTAACATAGCAACAGCAGCTAGAACTTTAGCCATTCTTTTTTTCATTTCCTTTTCATTCCTTTCTTTACTACTATTTATTTAAACATAAAATGTTTAAACCTTTTTATAATTTCTATATGGTTCTTTAAATATTAAATACATAATAGGAGATATTAAGATAGTTTCAATAAGTAAAGCAGCCATCAATAAATTGCTGATTTCATATCCATTAAACACTATAATAAGAACACTATATATAACTGCCAAACTACAAGCAACTACTTTTCTAATAATTCTTTTTCTCTTATTAGTTAAAGGTCTTTTCCAAGTATCGGCAGGTGCACAAATTATAAATGTTATAACTGAAACTATACATAGAATTATTTTAATAGTAAGACATATTTCAATATTAGTAAATAAATAAGGTAGTCCTAAAATTAATAATGTACTTGTTATTAAACAAACTATAGACTTACTTGCATGAAAACCAAAACCTGGAAACCTTATAATATTAAAAAGTATTAATGTAATAAGAAATTCCTTGATAAATCCAAGAAGAAAAGCTATAAGAAAAATAACAAAAAGCTTAGTTATAGTCATATATAATCCTTCTAAACCATATTGCAATTTTTCTTTATCTTCTTCATTAAGATTTTTTTGATTACTAGCATTCCTTACAATAAAGTTCATAGTATGATTTAAAAATACTTCTTTCATACCATCCTCCTATGCTATAATTATTTTACATCTATTCTTAATAAAAAGAATAATATTTCCATTAAAAGAGATAGATTAGCTATTAACTGTATTTTCGACATGTTTTTTTATAAAAAATGCAGAAAAGGGTATAAAAATGACATTTAACGGAAAATATGCTGTTATTTAAATCATCGTTGTTATAATAGGTTCACATCGTTTGAAAAGTAGTTCTAGCTAAGAAGGAATGAAAAGATGTGGAGGTGAGCCTAGTGATTGGAAAAGTAAAGTGGTTTAATAATGAAAAAGGCTACGGATTTATCGAGTACAAAGAAAACGAAGATATTTTCGTTCATTATTCAACTATTAATTGTGACGGTTATAAAACTTTGTCTGAAGGTCAATATGTAGAATTTACATTACTTGAAACTAGCAAAGGATATCAAGCAGTCGATGTAACACCAATAAAAGAACCAGCTTTAGCAAAATAGTTGGTTTTTTTGCGCCTTTTGTGTTATAGTAATATCAAGGAAGGTGATAATATGGAAATTATTATTCGTGGTGACAAAATTGAAGTAACTACTGCTATGAAAGACTACATTAATGAGAAATTGAAAAGACTAGAGAAGTATCTAGAAAATAGTGATAATGTACGTGCTAACGTAGTAGTAAAAGTTAAAGGACACATGCAAACTGTCGAAATTACAATTCCACTTCACAATTTTATTATTAGGTCTGAAGAGACTCAAGATGATTTCTATGCATCAGTAGATAAAGCTATAGATGTTATAGAACGTCAAATAAGAAAGAACAAGACTAAGATTAAAGCTAAAGAAGCAAAAACTAGAATTGACTTTAGTATTGTAGATATTGAAGAAGAGGAACATGAAGAAAATAATATTATCAAACATAAGAAAATAGAAGTAAAGCCAATGGATGAAGAAGAGGCAATACTTCAATTAGAATTACTAGGTCATGAATTTTATTTATTTAAAAATGTTGACACTGACAAAGAAGCAGTGGTTTATAAAAGAAAAAATGGTGGCTATGGTATTATAGAAGCTGAGTAAAGCTGAATAAAGCCAACAAGCAAGGAATGATATTAAAAATATCATTCTTTTTTTGACAAAATAACCTTAAAACCTTTTTATTATCTTTATTTTTTGATAAAATACTTTATACAAGGAGATGTTTATAATGAGATTATTTAGAAAACTATTTGATCATGAATATAAAGAATTAAAAAAGTTTACTGAAAAAGCAGATAAAATAGTTGCACTTGATGAAGAGATGACTAAGTTAAGTGATGATGAATTAAAACATAAAACAGAAGAATTTAAAGAAAGATTAGCAAACGGAGAAACACTAGAAGATATCTTAGTAGAAGGTTTCGCTGTTGCAAGAGAAGCAGCATACCGTGTTATAGGAGAAAAGCCTTTCTATGTTCAAGTACTAGGTGCACTTGCTATTCACTATGGAAATATAGCAGAGATGAAAACTGGTGAAGGTAAAACCCTAACTTGTGTTATGCCTGCTTATCTTAATGCCTTAGAAGGAAAAGGTGTTCATATTATTACAGTTAATGAATATCTTGCAACTCGTGATGCTGAATGGATGGGAGGAATACATAGATTTCTTGGTTTAACAGTAGGTGTTAATACAAGAGATATGTCTCCTAAAGAGAAACAAGAAGCTTATAACTGTGATATTTTATATTCAACTAATAATGAAATAGGATTTGATTACTTAAGAGATAACATGGTAATTAGAAAAGAAAATAGAGTACAACGCCCTCTAAACTTTGCTATCGTCGATGAAGTTGACTCTATTCTAATTGATGAAGCGAGAACTCCATTAATAATATCAGGAGGTGCACAGCATAGTGCCAACCTATATATAGATGCCGATAAATTTGCTAAATCTCTTAAAGAAGAGACTGATTATATCTGTGATGAGACAGGTAAAAGTACAATCAGTGTATCACTTACTGATGAAGGTAGTGAAAAAGCAGAGAAAATGTTTAAGATTAAAAATCTATATGAAATAGAAAATGCTACCTTACTTCATTATATTAACCAAGCCCTACGTGCTAACTATGCTATGAAAAAAGATGTAGATTATGTTGTTCAAGATGATGAAGTAGTAATAGTAGATCAATTTACTGGACGTTTAATGAAAGGAAGAGCTTATAGTGATGGACTTCATCAAGCGATAGAAGCTAAAGAAGGAGTTAAGATTAACAGGGAAACTAAAACACTTGCAACTATTACCTTCCAAAACTTATTTAGAATGTATAAAAAACTATCAGGTATGACTGGTACTGCTAAAACAGAAGAAGAAGAGTTTAGAGATATCTATAATATGTATGTTATTGAAATACCTACTAATAAGCCAGTTGTAAGAGTAGATGCTCCAGATTTAGTATTTGCAACAAGAAGTGATAAGTATAAAGCTATTATTAATGAGGTAAAGAGTCGTTACGATAAAGGACAACCAGTTTTAATTGGTACTATAGCAATTGAAACTAGTGAACTAATTAGTGACTTATTAAAGAAGGCTCATATTCCTCATGAAATATTAAATGCTAAAAACCATGCTCGTGAAGCAGAAATTATTTCTAAAATCGGAGAACATCGTTCTGTTACTATCGCTACTAACATGGCTGGACGTGGTACCGATATCAAACTATCAGATGAAATAAGAGAACTTGGAGGACTTTGTGTAATAGGTACTGAACGTCATGAATCACGTCGTATTGATAATCAGTTAAGAGGACGTTCTGGACGTCAAGGAGATCCAGGTTATACTCAGTTCTTTGTTTCTATGGAAGATGACTTAATGATTAGATTCGGTAGTGAACATATTAGAGAAATGATGAAAAGCTTTGGTTTTGGAGATCAAGCTATTCAAAGTAAAACCTTTACAAAAGCGATAGGAACTGCTCAAAAACGTGTAGAAGGAAATAACTTTGATGCTAGAAAACATTTACTACAATATGATGATGTTATGAATACTCAAAGAGAAATCATGTATGGTAAACGTAATGAAATCCTAGATAGTGAATCTATTCATGAAACAGTATTAAACTCTATTCATAATCATGTTACAGATTTAGTTAAATCAAGAAATGCTGATAGTACAATTACTGAAGAAGAATTACAAAGTATTACAGATTTTGCTAATGAAAACTTACTAAAGAATGATATAAGCAAAGTAGAATTAGAAAATAGAGATGCTGATGATATAATAGAATATATTTATGAGAAAGCTAAAGGAGAATATGAAGCCAAGATTAAAGAAGTACCTGTAGAAATTAGCAATGAATTTGAAAAAGCTTTATCTCTACAAGTTATAGATAACTACTGGATGGAACAAATTAATGTAATGAGTCACTTAAGAGAAGGTATCTATCTTCGTCAGTATGGACAAGATGACCCACTAAGAGCATATACTACAGAAGGTTATGGACTATTTGATGATATGCTTCAAAAAATAGATAGAGATATTACAGTCTTCTTACTTAAAGCAGAAATAAGACAAAACATTGAAAGAAAACAAGTCGCTAAAAATCAACAAACTAATGATGTTAAGGATACAAAGAAAACACCTAAGAAAGTTAAAAAAGTAGGTAGAAATGATCCATGTCCATGTGGCTCTGGTAAAAAATATAAACAATGCTGTGGAAAAAATAAATAAACTGTAAAGTTATGCTAAAAAGTATAACTTTTTTTGTTAATTACATATTTTAGAAGAGTTAAAATGCTATAATGAATATAGAAAGGATGGTAGAAATGAAAGGATTAAGAATATTCCAATATGGTTGTGGAAAAATGAGTGTCTATACTATGAAATTTGTCATAGAAAATGGTGGTACTATAGTTGGTGCTGTCGATATTAATCCAAGTGTTATAGGAAAAGATATCGGAGAAATTATTGGAGGAGGTAAAGTAGGAGTAGTTGTTGAAAATGCTAATAAGGCAGAAGAACTTCTAACTGAATTAAAACCTGATTGTGTTATCGTTACAACTATGAGTCTCTTAGCTGATGTAGAAGATGCTTTAATGGTGTGTGCTAAATGTGGAGTTAATGCTATTACTACTTGTGAAGAAGCATTCTTCCCAATGAACTCTAACCCGACTTTAACAGAAAAAATTGATAAACTTGCTAAAGAAAATAATTGTACAATTACAGGTAGTGGCTATCAAGATGCTTTCTGGGGTAATCTAATTACTACCCTAATAGGATCAAGTCACAATATTACTAAGATAAAAGGTAGTTCTTCTTACAATGTAGAAGACTATGGTATCGCTCTTGCTAAAGCTCATGGAGCAGGACTTACAAAAGAAGAGTTTGATGCACAAGTAGCTAAAGCTGATGAAATAAGTGACGAAGAAAGAATGAAAGTAATTGAAAGTGGTGCTTATACTCCATCATATATGTGGAATGTAAATGGTTGGCTTTGCGATAAATTAGGTTTGACTGTAGTAAGACAACGTCAAAAATGTGTACCACAATTCAATGATTATGATATTGAATCATCTACTTTAGGAATGACAGTTAAAGCTGGTATGGCTACAGGTATGAGTGCTGTCGTTACAACAGAAACAAAAGAAGGTATTACCCTAGAAACAGAATGTATTGGAAAGGTTTACAATAAAGATGAGTTTGATAGAAATGAGTGGACAATTTGTGGTGAACCTGATACAACCCTAGTAATTGAAAAGCCAGATACAGTAAGATTAACCTGTGCAGCGATTGTTAATAGAATTCCTGATGTAATAAAAGCAGAAGCTGGTTTCACCCCAACATCACGTATGGGAGAGTTAAAATACTTAAAAGAATCTAACAATTAGAAATTTGAACAGTTTCTATGAAAAAATGTAAAGACCAGAGTTAGTATATTAAATAAAATAGTGTTAGTGAATAAAATCACTAACACTATTTATAATTTAAACTATATTTTCTAAAAGCAGTTCTTACTTAATTTACAAAATTTGCTTTATTCCATAAGGTGCATAACCTGACCTATTATGAAGTGTTTTAACAATTTGACCAGCCTGCAGATTTTTTTCTTTAAAAGTTTCTTTATCCATATAAATTGTATTTGTAACAAATTCTTTAATGGGTTTAAAAAAACTATCATAACCAAATATTAACTTAATTTCATATCTATTTGTATCTTCTTTTATTTCATAGATATAACTTGTTCCAATTAAGAAATTATCGTTCTCATCATATATTTGAAATTCTGGATTTCCAATTTTCTCTATATCTTCTGTAGACATTTCTCTTTTTATTTTTTCAATTTGTCTTTTTTCTACTTTTGATATTATAGAAAGAACCACTATACATATAACTACACTTAATATTGCAATTAAACAAATTTGTCCAAGCTCTAACATTTTTATCTCCTTAAAATCATTAATTTATTATACATCTATAATTTGTACATTTTTTAAGCCTCTATCCTTTTTCATATTTTTTACATCGTCTTTTGACAAATCTGAAGCTACACAAATTTCCTCTCCTGTAATTAAATCTTTTATCCAAAATTCATAACTTCTATCTGTTGCCATTATTCCTTTTGGTTTCTTAATTAAAATATGTTTTACATAAGTTTCAAATTTTTGATCATTTGTATCATTTGAATCTTCTATTTCTGCTTTTCCCTCTTTGTTTTTTAATTCAACACCATATGCACAAATAGGACACATTTTTAAATATGTTCTCTTGATTGGAAAAATTGGTAAATAACTTAAATGAGCCCATTCAGTACATTTTACATATGCTTTTTTATATACTTTATGGCAATATTGACATTCCTCCTTCGCTCCATAATATCCTTCTAATTTCGTAAAAAAACGAGTCCCATACACTATCATTCCCATTTTTGATTTATCCTCCTTTTAATGTTTTAGTTACTATACTTTTCAATAAATTTAGAAAAATTTTCTTTTTGATAAGGTAAAGTATCATCATCTAATTTTGCATATAAATAATATTTTTTTCTATCTTTAGTCTTTATTATAACACTTTTACATTTTTTATTTAATAATGCGAATTTTTTAACTTCTATACTTTCAATAAATTCATTCTTTAAAAAAGTAAATGAACCTTTATTTACAACTGAATTATTTAGTTCTACCTTTAAAGAAAATTTCGATTGTACTATATAAAAAAATCCTATACCATCTTCTGTTTGATTAATTAGTAGTGCTAAAAAAGGATATTCCATCCCCGATACTACTCCAGAGTATTTTCGATAATTTTTCATTAAAACAAAATAATTATTTTCTTTACATATACAATTTTGTTCTTCAAATAATTTTATAACTTTTTCTAAAGTATTAAATTCTTCCATTATTATATTCATCCCTCTCTAATTAACTATATTTTCACTCGTTACTAAAAAAGTATAGCTTACATTTGGTATATAATTAAATATTGTTTAAATATTAAAAAATTAAGAAGGATCAAATAATTATGATATAAATAAGTTTTCCATTATTTTGAATCATAAATTAGTCTTCTCAAAATAAATATAGCATAATTAAAATGTTTTTACTAGTTTTACTCAAATAATTTTACAAAACATAAATTCTAACTGAATTAAAAAAGTAACTGTAACCTAAAAAAAGAAATAATTGAAGTTAATCTTTCAAAGTTTCATTTACCGTTTCTATTGAGCTTCACTATAAAAAAGATAATAAGTTATTAATTTAGTTTAAAATTATCACTATAAAAAAAAAGGTAATGATCATAATGAAATTAGATCATCTATATATTGGAGTCGATGGTGTTGTTATTAATTAAAAAAGAGAAATCGCAAAAAATGGTGTTGAACTTGGTAATATTAAATTTACTGGTAGATATTATCATTGGAACACCTAGACCTATAAGCGAATGGGAAAAAGAAAAAATGACGCTAGCATATGATTACAATCAAATGTTAGAAGATTTAGATTTAATTTGACGTAGAAGAAAAATACACATATAATATCATTAAAGAAAAGAGGAATTATTATGAGACTTAGCAGATTGAATATTAAAAAGATTAACTTAAATGATATTGATAAGAACTATTCTGGTCAAGATATTTTAATGAAACTAGGAGAACTTTATCAATATGAAAGTGGTATTTATGGATATGGAAACCTTTGGACCAAATTAGAGCGAATAGTTGAAAATATCATTATTGAAGAATTAGATAAAGCAGGATGTATTCAAGTAGAATTTCCTAAACTACAACCAAAGAAAATATGGGAACAATCTAATAGATGGGATATGTACACTAAAGAAGGAGATATTATGTTTACACTAGATAATAATCTAGGAGAATATGGACTTGCTCCAACTGCAGAAGAATGTGCAACCCTATTTGGTGCTGCTAGACTTCCTTCATATAAAAATTTACCTGCAATATATTATCAAATAGGAGAAAAGTTTAGAAAAGAAATAAGAACTAGAGGTTATCTTTTTAGACCAAGAACATTTGTCATGATGGATGCCTATTCTTTTGATAAAACAGAAGAAGATATGAGAAAAACATATGACCTAATGCACGAAGCTTACTTAAATATCTTTAAAAGACTAGGTATAAAAATAATGCCTACAGTAAGTGATAATGGTGTAATAGGTGGAAGTGTTGCCGAAGAATTTCAAGCAGCAACTAAACTTGGAGAAGATACTGTCCTTTATGATGAAGAACAAAATCTAGGTATTAACAAAGAAGTATTAGAATTTGATAATAAAGATGACTATTTAAAACAATTAAATATAACTGATACTAGTAAATTAAAAGAATACCAAGCAGTAGAGTTAGGTAATAATTTCCAATTAGGAACAAAATATTCAGAAAGCATGAAACTGTTCTATATAGATGAAAATGGTAATAATAAGCCATATTATATGGGATGCTATGGTATAGGATTAGGTAGAATAATCGCTTGTCTAATAGAAAACAACGTTATTAGAAAAGATGATAAAATTAAAGGTTTCGCTCTACCTTATGAAATCGCTCCTTATAAAGTACAAATTATCTATAATGAAAATAATAAAGATAAAGCGGAAGAATTATATAAAGAATTAACTGATAATAATATTAATGCTATTATCGATGATAGAGAAAACCTAACAATTGGTAATAGAATTAATGATGTATATGTATTAGGAACACCTAAAATGATTATATTAGGTAATAAATTTGATGGAGAAAATTATTGTATAGAAAATACAAAAGATAATACTACTGATACAGTTAATGTATCTGAAATTGTAAAATACTTTAAGAACCTATAAAAGACTCAAATACGAGTCTTTTATTATTTAAACAATATTTTTCTAAGTGTTTTAGAAATATCATCTTTAGTTTCACATTCCTTATAAATACCATCTTCATTAATAATAGTAGCATAATGTTTTCCATTACCAATCCTTGATAAGTCATTGGCAACAATATAGTCTGCATTATTCCTTTCTCTTAATTTAGAAGCAACACTAATTAGTTCTTCTTTAGAAACACCATCTAGTAACTTAAAACCAATTAATTTTATACTAGGATCAAATTCTTTAATACTGCTAATAACTTTAGGAGTAAGTCCTAACTTAACCATTAAATTATCTTGATATGATGATATCTTATGAGTGTTATCAGTTATCATATCAGGATTTTTTATAACGTCTAAAATAGTTCTTTCTAGCTCCTCTTTATTTAACTCTTTATTATATACTTCGCTTGCAATCAAAGATGCAAGTTGTTCTCCAGTAATAGCATATTCTCCATAATAATCACCAACTGCAGCAGAATGTACTACTCCATAAATATCATTATTAGTAATAATATCTTTTAGGGCCTTAAGTAAATCTACAGCAGACTCTATTTGAACAAGTTCAAGCTTTTCACTTTTAGTTCTAGGCTTATAAGCAAGTTTGGGTGATATATAGTATAATTTGCCTAATTCCTCTTCTTTCAACAAATCATCTGCAACTATCGCTCCTAAAGCACCAGTAGACATATTAGTAATTTTCATAACAGCATCAATCCTCTCATTAGTAGGACCACTTGTTACAATTATATTTTTCCTCATATTATTTCCTCCTTAATTGCATTATACTTAGAAACGTGATATAAGTATAATATATATTATTTATATTAAACATAAGGAGAACTTATATGAATATTAACTATGAACTATACAAGCTATTTTATGAAGTAGTAATAAATGGAAGTATTTCTAAAGCAAGTGAATCTATGTATATATCTCAACCTGCCGTTACTCAATCGATTAAGAACTTAGAAGAAAAACTAGGAGGTAAACTTTTAATACGAACAAAAAAAGGAATAGTTTTAACAGAAGAAGGAAAAGTTCTATTTGATTATATAAAAAAGGGAGTAGAAAATTTTAAAAACGGCGAAAATGCTTTTCTAAATTATCTAAATCTAGATAGTGGTTCTATTAGAATAGGAGCAAGTACTACTATAACAAGAAATATAGTTATGCCATATCTTGAAAAGTTTCATATAAAATATCCTAAAGTAGATATTAAAATAACAAATGATTTAACTTCTAACCTAGTAACTGCTTTAAGAAATGGAGATTTAGATTTATTAGTTGTAAATCTACCTATGGAAGAAAATAAAGATTTAAAAGTTATTCCTATTTATGAAGTTCAAGATATCTTTGTAGGTAATTTAGACTATTATAATAAAACAAAAGGACAAATAAAAATAGAAGATTTATTTAACTATCCTTTAATTACTCAAAAAGAGCCTAGTAATACAAGAAGATTTTTAAATAAATATTTAAAGAGTAATAATATTTCCACTAATATTCCAAATGAGATAGTTAGTTATAGTCTTATTATGGATTTTGTTAAAGCAGGTTTTGGTATAGGTTATGCCACTAAAGAATTTATAAAAGAGGACCTAAAAGAAAAAAAACTATATGAAATTAAAGTAACGCCTAAAATTCATAAAAGAGAAGTAGGCATAGTTACATTAAGTAAAACTATTCCTAACTATAGTGCTAAAAAGTTAATTGAATTAATGAGCAAAAATTGAAATGACAATATATTTATGATATCTTAAAGATATAAATTAAATAAAGGATGAAAGTTATGCAAAAGATCGATGAAAGAAGTTTAAAATTACAAGCTGATGAATATTTTGATTATTGTAAAAACAGAAGAATAAGAGGATTATGGGTAATAACAGATAAACAATCAATATTTTATAGTCAAGTACTTAAAGATGATTTTAGAAATCATAATAATATAGAAGTAGATATAGAAAATGAAATTCACCCTAATATGCAAATTGAAGGATGGGATGCCATTCGTCCCTCTCATGCCTATATCGCTTCAGCTGGTGTTGAATTAGAAATATATATGCCAGATAATGGAAAACTAAGTTATAGTCAAGCTAAGTTTATAATAGATATTCTAAATATTGTAGAAAAATTTAATGGTAATGAAGAAAACACTAGAAAAATAAAAATTAATCTATATGAGCCTCCCGGCAAAGAAAGTAAATATGGCGTAACTGCTATAGAAGATATAAAACTATTAAAAGATAAACTACAAAAAGAAATTACTCATAATATAGATATTGAAGAAGAGAAAATTATAGGTACTACTTTACCTAAAGAAGCAGTAATTAAAAATATATTATCAAACTTGAACGCCTCTTATAGAAATGTTGATGAATTATCATTATTACTTGGTAAATGTAAATCATATATAAATGATGATTATTACAAAGATATAATTAAAGAACTTATACCAAATTATAAGAACATAGAGAAACTATTTAATATATTAAAAGAACTAGATATACAAAGTGAGAAGTTAGAAAATATAACTTTAGATAATTTAGAAGAAAAGTTACATAATATTATAAAAAATAGTTTTAATAATAAGAAAACATTTAATGATATACTTGATTATTTGCGTAAACTTCAGTATCAAGACAGAACTTTAGTAAATGAATTATTTCCAAATTATGAGTTATTATTAAAACTATGTGAAGATATTATGTATACAGATAAAAGTGAACTTGATATAAAACTAGAAAAATGCACACCTTATGATGATATTCTTAAAGCAATTACAAGTTTTACTTATTATAAAAATAAAAAAGAATTACTAGAAAATGAAAAACAATTAAATAATTATAATGAAAGTTTAGAAGAAATAGCAATAGCAAAAAATATAATTGCCTCAAAAGATCATTTAAATAATCTAATTAACAATAGAAAAGAAAAATATCAAAAGAAAAATGAATATACTTTTAATTTAGAAGAAAATAGTAGAAATATTACTAGCGAAGAAAAACATCAAGAAAGTATAAATGAATTAATTAAAGAAAGCTCAAGTAATTTCATTAAAAGAATAATATTTAGAAAAAGAATTAAACAATATAAACATGATTTACAAGAATCAATAAATAAAATGGAGTCGTTAAAGAAAGATAATCAAGGTATACTAGATAAAATAAATGCCCTAACTAAAGAAATTAACTCTATAGAATCAGAATTTGAAAGTATTACAAAACTTAATTATATTCCTAATGACATAAGTGAAATGGATTATTACTATCAAAGAGATATAACTGAATATGAAAAAAATACATTAGACCTTATCAATTGGGTAAAAGACGATATAACTAAATTAACTAAAACTTTAGAATTAATAGATACGACTAATATTTTAAAAGATAATGAAAAAGTAGAAGAGTTGCAAAAATCTATGAAAGAAGATACAGAAGCAATTGTTAATAGTGAAGATAAAACTACTGATATATCTATTAATACAACAAAAAGAACTGCTAGAAATATCTAACAGTTCAATCTATATATATGAGGATCTTCACACTTATCAGTGAACCTTCCTCATTAATACTATATGTAGATTTATTAAAAATATACAAAATAATTGCCCATTTTTAAAAAAGTGTTAGTATATCTACTGAGGAGTTGAATTATATGGAGATAAAGGCAGGAATGCTGGCTTTTGAAGTAACAAGAAGATGTAATGAAAGTTGCCTTCATTGTTGCAAAGGTAAAGCAGAATCTATTGATATGACTAAAGAAATAATTGATAAAGTCTTAAAAAATCCTAACCATAAGATTAAAGAAATGAAATACTTATCAATAGCAGGAGGAGAACCAACATTAGTACCTGATATAGTTTCTTATTTAATAGATACTATCATCGAAGAAAATGTATCTATCACTAGCAATATAAATTTTATTACTAATGGTCTTATCTATAGTGATGAAATAATAAATGCCCTAGATAGATTAATGACATATCTAAAAGCGAAAGAAAACTGCAAGAATACAAGATTAGTATTTGAAATATCTAATGACCAGTTTCATAAAAGACCAAGTAAAGAAGTATTAGATAAATACAAAAAGTTACCATATATTGATAAAAGTTTCTTTGAACCAAGAGAAATACCTAAAGAAAGAATATTAAATGATGGTAATGCTAAAGAAAATGGAGTCGGTGGTAATAAAACATATAAAAACTATCTATCTCCTATAGATATAAAATTAGATAGAGATAATCTTACAATTAAAAACGAACTAATCATAACATCTAATGGCAATATAACATCTACAGTAGGTGGTCCATATAAAGATGAAGATGAGAATTCCTGGGAAAATTTAAATGATAAAGATTTCGATAGAATTATAATCGATAAGATGAAGTCTGTTGTCTAATAGACTTCTTTTTTTCTTTTAATAATTGTTATAAAAATAAATATCTTGTATAATACTAATAAAGAGAGTTGGTAAGAATGAATAAAAATGAATTATTAAGAGAATTAACAAGTGAAAAAGAAGAAATACTAAGTTTATGGAGGTCACTTTGACACTGATAAAAAACTTAAAGAACAAGAAGAACTAGACAAAGAAACTACTAAAGAAGATTTTTGGAGTGACCCTAGTAAAGCGGAGACTACTATTAGCGAGTTAAAGAGTCTAAAGGAAAGAACCTCTAAGTTAATAGACTTAAAGAAAAAGATATTAGATGCTTTAGAACTTTTAGAAATGCTTGATGAAGAAAGTGATAAAGATTTATTAGAAACTCTAGAAGAAGATAATAAGACTATAAAAGAAGCTTTAAAGATTTTAAGTATCTATCTACTATTTAATAAACCATATGATAAAAATAACTGTATCGTTGAAATACATCCAGGAGCAGGAGGGACAGAATCTTGTGACTGGGCTAATATGCTTTATAGAATGTATACAAGATACTGTGAAAAAAAGAACTTTAAAATAGAACTACTTGACTATCAACCTGGAGAAGAAGCAGGAATAAAGAGTGTTTCTTTTAAAGTAAAAGGTGAATATGCTTATGGCTATTTAAAAAATGAAAAAGGAGTTCATCGTCTAGTTAGATTATCACCATTTGACTCGTCTAATCGTCGTCATACTTCTTTTGCAAGCATTGATGTAACTCCAGAAATATCTAAAGATATTAAAATAGATATAAATGAAAAAGATTTAAAAATAGACGTCTATCGTTCAACAGGTGCCGGAGGGCAAGGCGTAAACACTACTGATAGTGCCGTACGTATTACTCACTTACCTACTAAAATAGTTGTAACTTGTCAAAATGAAAGAAGTCAAATTCAAAATAAAGAAACAGCTTTACAAGTGTTAAAGAGTAAGTTATATGTATTAGAAGAACAAAAAAAGGAACAAGAACTTGCTAAAGAAAAAGGTATTCAATCTAATATAGATTTTGGTAGTCAAATAAGAAGTTATATTTTACATCCTTATTCTCTAGTTAAAGACCATAGAACTAATTACGAGACCAGCAATACTAAAGGAGTGTTAGACGGAGAAATAGATAGTTTTATTGAAAGTAGTCTAAAAGGAGGACTAAATGAAGAAAGTGATAAAACAAAAGATTAGAATTAAAGAATTAATAGAATTTATTATAGGCTGTTTCCTAGTGGCACTAGCCTTTAATCTTTTCATGTCACCTAATAACTTAGTAGCAGGAGGAGTGAGTGGTTTTTCTTTAATTTTAAAACATTTCTTCGGTCTTAATCCTTCAACCATTATCTCTGTCGCTAATGTTTTGTTAATAATATTATCATTCTTAGTATTAGGAAAAGAAAAAACTAAAGCAACAATACTTGGTTCTATTCTTTTTCCAATATTTGTAAGTTTAACAGAACATTTATCCACATATATAAGCTTTAAAGAAAGTGAATTAATTTTAGTCGCTATCTTTGGAGGAGTTTTACAAGGACTTGGCGCTGGTCTTATATTTAGAGCAGGTTATTCAACTGGTGGAACAGACATTCTAAATATGATAATATCTAAAATATTTAAAATTAGTCTTGGTAATAGTATGTTCTTTACTGATGGTACAATCATAGTAATAGGAGCCTTTGTCTTTGGATTTAATCACTTAATGTATTCACTTATAATTCTTTACTTAATTTCTACCCTAACAGATAAAGTAGTCCTAGGAATATCCGATTCTAAAGCATTTTATATAATTACTAGCCAAGAAAAAGAAGTTAAAGACTTTGTTATAAATGAATTAAAACATGGTGTAACGGAGTTTAAAGCCAAAGGTGGTTACAATAGTGAAAACCAAACAGTTCTAATGAGTGTAATTCCAACTAGGGAATATTATAAATTAAAAGAAGGGATCCATAACATAGATAAAAATGCTTTCTTTGTCGCCATGGATTCATATGAAGTAAAAGGCGGTGCATAGTAGTGGTAAAAATAGATAAGACTAAACTATGGTATAGATATGGAGTTTTAATATTTAGCCTTTTTATCTCATCCTTAGTATTTAACCTTTTACTATACCCAACTGATTTAGTAACAGGAGGAATGAATGGTGTTGCCATAATATTAAATCACATCTTTGATATATCACCATCCTTAATTATATTAATAGGCTCAGTTCTTTTGTTATGTATAAGTTATATTTTCTTAGGTCTAGACCAAACAGGTGGTTCTTTAGTCGCAACCCTAGTTTATCCTATATTTGTATCCCTAACAGAGCCACTAGCAAGATATATTGTAATAGATACATCTGACTTAATATTGATGAGTATCTTAATAGGAATACTTCTAGGAATAACAAATGGTCTCATGTATAAAGTAGGTTTTAGTAATGGTGGACTAAATATAATTAGTCAAATAGTCTATAAGTATTTTCATATTTCCTTAGGTAAAACTACTATGGCAATTAACTTTATAGTTGTTCTAATCGGTGGAGTTTACTTTGGCTTTAATATGATGTTATATGCTTTTATAATTATATATATTAGTGGATTTGTAATAGATAAAGTAATATTAGGAATATCTAAAAATAAAGCTTTCTATATAACAACAAGTAAAGAAGAACAAGTAAAAGAATATCTAATAAATAAACTACATCATACAGTTACAATATTCGATGTTAAAGGTGGCTTCTTGCAAAAGAAAAGAAGGGTTTTATTAGCAGTTGTACCTACAAGAGATTATTTTAGACTAAAAGAAGGTATTAAAGAAATAGATCCTAAAGCTTTCTTTGTCGTAACAGATGCTTATGAAGTAAAAGGAGGAAAATAAATCCTCTTTTTTTGACTCTAAAATGTAAAGTTGCCAATAATTGCTATATACATAGTTTGTCGAAATATGTTATAATGTCCATGAATAGGATGATGTTGATGGATTTAATTAGAGTTAAAAATGTAAATAAACAATATAAAAATGGAGTAACCGCTATCTATGATTTAAGTCTTAATATAAAAAAAGGTTCTTTTGTCTTTGTAATAGGAGGATCAGGTTCTGGTAAAAGTACTTTTATCAAGATGTTATACCGTGAAGAAAAACCAACTAGTGGCGAGATTATAGTTGGTGGTATTAATGTTGCTAAACTTAGAAACAACAAAGTTTATAAACTAAGAAGAAAACTAGGTATAGTCTTTCAGGATTACCGGTTACTACCTAAACTAACAGTCTATGAAAATGTTGCCTTTACAATGGAGTCAATCGGTGCCACCAAACAGGAAACTAGAAAAAAAGTCTTAAAAGCTTTAGAACTAGTAGGACTTAAAGCTAAAATACATAATTATCCAGACCAATTATCAGGAGGAGAACAACAGCGTGTTGCTATTGCAAGAGCGATTGTTAATGAACCAAGAATATTACTTTGTGATGAACCAACAGGAAACCTTGACCCAGACCGTAGTATGGAAATAGTCAAAGTCCTAGAGGAAATCAATAAAACATGTGGAACAACTATCATCATGGCTACCCATGACAAAGAAATAGTTAATAAAATGCAAAAAGAAGTAGTTCTCCTAAAAGATGGTAGACTTATTAAACATCTTGAGAAAGGAGGCTATGAAGAATGAAATTTTTTAGAATGTTAAGAAGAAGTATAAGAGATGCTTTCAAAAGTGTCTTTAGAAACTTCAGTCTTTCCCTAGCTTCTATTTCATGCATAACAATTACCTTAATTATAGTAGCAGTTTCAATAATAGTTACCTTTAATGTTCAAAACTTCACTAAAGAAATGGAAAAAGATTTAACAATAGTTGTCTTTCTAGATACAGATACCACCGAAGAAGAAGTAGAAGAAATAAGGGACAAGTTAGAATCTATGAGCAATGTTGAGTCTTTGACTTATCAAAGTAAAGCTTCAGTAAAAGAAGAAATGAGTAAAGAAAATGAAGTTTTTAATGAAGTAATGAGTACTTGGGATGATGAAGATAATCCTCTAAAAGATACGTTTCAAGTAAAAGTAAAAGTAGTAGAAAGAATTTCAAATACAGCAAAAATTATAGAGAAAATTGATAAAGTAAGTTCAGTTAAATATGGAGAAGGTATGGTAGATAATTTGATTTCTGCTTTTGAAGCAGCTCAAAATGTATCTTATGGTGTTGTAATCGCTTTAATATTGGTAACAGTATTCTTAATTATAAATACAATCAAACTAACAATCTTTTCAAGAAAAAGAGAAATATCTATTATGAGATTAGTAGGAGCATCTAACTTTACAATTAAAACACCATTTATAATAGAAGGTATGGTTTTAGGACTATTAGGTTCAATCGTACCAATATTAATTGTATGTTTTGGTTATGTTGCCTTATATAATCATTTTGATGGTTATCTATATAGTAGAATGATTACTTTAATAGAACCAGAACCATTTATCTATATGGTATCAGGAATAGTCTTAGTAATAGGTATAATTGTAGGTATGATAGGTTCAGCTTCTGCTGTTAGAAAATATTTAAAAGTATAAGATAAAAGAGAATAAATGGAGGTGGATCAATGAAAAAGATAAGTTCAGTTATATTATTAATTTTATTAACGATATTTATAATACCAGTTAATACTAATGCAAAAACTTTGAAACAACTAGAAGATGAAGTAAATAAGTTTACAGCAGACCTTGAAAGTAAGAATAACCAAATTGCTGCTAATGATGCAGAAGTTGCAGAAATAAAACAAAAAATAGCTGATTATGAAAATCAAATTAGTGAAATAAAAAGTGAAACAGCGGTTTTAGAACAAGAAATAGAAGAATCAAATATCGAAATTGCTGAAAAAAGTGAACAAAGTAAATCACTATTTCAATATCTTCAAGTTAGTGAAGGTGAAAATGCTTATGTAGAGTATATTTTCGGAGCGACAGATGTTACTGATATGGTTTATCGTATGGCAATAGTTGAACAGTTAACTGAATATAATGACCAAGTTATGGATGATCTTACAAAGCTAATTGAAGATAACAAACAAAGAAAAGAAGAACTTGCTGCTAAAAATACTGAATTAGAAAAATTAACAGATGAACTAGAAGCAGAACAGTCTAAAATTAATGCAGAAACTGCTGCTATTAGAGATGCAATGCCAAGTGTTGAAAAACAAAAAGAAGAAGCAGAAAAACAACTAGCCTATTATAAAAAATTGGGCTGTGGGGAAAACGAAGACATTACTTCTTGTGAAATGAGAGTAAATGGCAATTCTGTTCCATCAGCATCAGGATTCTATCGTCCAATGGTTAGTGGCTATGTTACACAAAATTGGATGAATGCGGGACACCTAGGAATTGATTTATCAAATACAAATAAAACAATAGAAATATATCCAGTAGCAAGTGGAGTAGTATTTGCAAAATACTATGACACATATGGAGCTTTAGTTTTAAAAATAAGACATAATGTTAATGGTAGATATATTTACTCAACATATGCACATTTATCAGCATGGTATGTAAATGTTGGAGATGTAGTAACACCAGATACTGTAATTGGTAGAATGGGTAATACAGGCTATTCTTTTGGAGCACATCTTCATCTAGAACTTACAACTTGTGATTGGCATGCAGGAGGCGGTTGTACTTGGGCAACATATCAAAAAAGTACAATCAATCCAAGACAATATATAGGATTCCCATCAGGATTAAGAGTATGGTGGAATGGGAGATAATTATAGCA
>CALVPN010000015.1 GCA_944351375.1 uncultured Bacilli bacterium
AGAAAAGGAGGAAAAAAGATGGCTGTAGTTACAGATACAATTGCAGATATGTTAACTCGTATTCGTAATGCTAACGCTATGCGTTATGAAGAAGTAAAAGTTCCTTCATCAAAATTAAAATTAGAAATAGCAAGAATTTTAAAAGAAGAAGGATTTATTAAAGATTACAAGTTAGAAAAAAATGATGTACAAGGTACAATCGTTCTAACATTAAAATATGGTGAAAACAAAGAAAGAGTAATAACAGGCTTAAAGAGAATTTCTAAACCAGGACTTAGAGTATATGCTAAAACTGATGAAATTCCAGTAGTATTAAATGGACTAGGAATTGCAATAGTTTCTACATCTAAGGGAATTATGACAGATAAAGAAGCAAGAAGACAAAAACTTGGTGGCGAAGTACTAGCTTATGTTTGGTAAAAGGAGGTGTTTTGAATGAGCCGTATTGGAAATCGTAAAATTGAAGTTCCCGCAGGAGTAACAGTTACTGAAGAAAACGGAATCGTAACAGTTACTGGCCCAAAGGGAAGCTTGAGCGGGAAGATGCTAAAAGGAATTAGCATGGAACAGAAAGATAATGAAATAACATTAACAAGAGTAAGCGATGCAGTAAAAGCAATGCATGGAACAATGAATGCACTTCTTCAAAATATGATTACAGGTGTAACTAAAGGATATGAGAAGGGACTAGAAATAGTAGGTGTTGGATATCGTTTCAATGTAAGTGGTAAAAAATTAACTATCAATGCTGGGTATTCTCATCCTGTAGAAATGACTATACCTGAAGGGCTTACTGTAGAAGCACAATCTAATACAGAAATAACAGTTAAAGGTATTGATAAAGCCTTAGTTGGTGAATTTGCTGCCAACGTAAGAAAAGTACGTCGCCCTGAACCATATAAAGGTAAAGGTATTCGCTATAAAGATGAACATATTAGACGTAAAGAAGGAAAGAAAGCTGCTTAAGCTAGTAGGAAGGAGAGAAATATATGATTAATAAAAAGTCAAGAAATAGCATGCGCGGGGTACGTCATGCTAGAATTAGAACTCATTTATGTGGAACAAGTGAGATTCCAAGACTAAATGTATTTAGATCAAACACTGCAATTTATGCACAAGTTATCGATGATGAGAGTTCTACTACTTTAGTATCTGCTTCTTCTAGAGATAAAGATTTAAATTTAAAGAATAAATCGAACATTGAAGCAGCTACTGCTGTAGGTGTTAGTATTGCTAAAAAATGTAGTGAAGCTGGCATTAAAAAAGTAGTATTTGATAGAGGTGGATATCTTTATCATGGACGTGTTAAAGCATTAGCAGATGCTGCACGTGAAAATGGACTAGAGTTCTAAGGAGGGTAAATATGCAAAAACAAACAAACGATGCCAAAGAAAAACAAACTGAAGAACTAGTCGTTCAACTTAAAAGTGTAGTTAAAGTTACAAAAGGTGGACGTCAACGTCGTTTTTCAGCAGTTGTTGTTGTTGGAGATCGTAAAGGACATGTTGGTATCGGTACAGGAAAAGCTTTTGAAGTACCAGATGCTATTAAGAAAGCAATTCAAGATGCTAATAAGAATATGATTACTATAGAATTAATTGATGGAAGAACTATTGCTCATGAAGTAATAGGAGTAAGTGGAGCTGCTAGAGTAATGTTAAAACCAGCTAAAGAAGGTACTGGTATCATTGCTGGAGGTAGTGTAAGAGCTGTCCTTGAACTAGCTGGAATTCGTGATGTTGTATCAAAATCTCTTGGAGCTAGAACCAAACTAAATATGGCAAATGCTGCTATAAATGGTCTTAAGAGTATTAAAACACCAGAAGAAGTTGCAAAACTTCGTGGTAAAAGTGTAGAGGAGATTTTAGGATAATGAAGTTACATGAATTAAAGAAAAACGAAGGCGCTACTTTCCGTAAAAAGATAGTAGGACGTGGAAGAGGTTCAGGACTTGGTAAAACATCAGGACGTGGACAAAAAGGACAAAACGCTCGTAGTGGTGGAGGAGTTTCACCAGTATTCGAAGGTGGACAATTACCACTATATAGAAGACTTCCAAAAAGAGGATTTAGTAATCATGATTTTAAAACAGTATATGCAGTTATCAATGTCGGAGATTTAAATGTATTTAATGATGGAGATGTTGTTACACCAGCATTACTTAAAGAAAAAGGAATTGTTAAAAAACAACTTAATGGAATTAAAGTATTAGGAAATGGTACACTTGAAAAGAAATTAACTATACAAGCTCATAGATTTTCAAGTAGTGCTTTAAGAAAAATAGAAGAATCAGGAAGTAAAGCCGAGGTGATCTAAGATGCCTCTATTGAAGCAATTATTTAAGCCCACAAATAGAGATTTATTAAAAAGAATTGGTTTTACTTTAGTAGCATTAGCAATATTTATAATAGGAACAACTATTCAAGTTCCAGGAACTGAAAGTATTACTAAAAACCTAGGATTCCTAGAATTAGTTAATACTATGGGTGGTGGAGCTTTACAAAACTTTTCAATCTTTGCTTTAGGTGTTATGCCTTATATTACAGCAACAATTGTTATGCAACTATTAGGAGAGCTAATTCCTTATTTCCAAGAGCTAAATAAACAAGGACATGTAGGTAGACAAAAAATTAATACCTATTCAAGATATATGGGAATATTATTTGCCTTCATTCAAGGTTATGCCTTCTCATTTATGTTCTTAGGTAGAAGTGCAAGTGCCACTGAATATATCTATATATCAGTAGTATTAACAGCAGGTACAGCATTCCTACTTTGGTTAGGAGATCAAATTACAAGAAAAGGTATAGGTAATGGTTTAAGTCTAATAATCATGGCAGGAATTATTGCCACACTACCACAGATGTTTATTGATGCTTTCCAGGGATTAGTAGTATTTGATGGTACTACTCAAGAAATAACATTAGGAATAGTTAAATTTATCCTATTTGCAATAATCTACTTTGCTATCATCGTTGGAGTTATCTTCGTACAGATGGCAGAGAGAAAAGTTCCAATTCAATATGCTAATAAATCAACAACATATGGACAAAGCGCATCTTATGTTCCAATTAAAGTAAATACCGCTGGGGTTGTACCTGTGATATTCGCATCAAGCTTAATGGCAATTCCAGGAATAATCGCTAGCCTAATAAATAATGAAAGCTTTAGTCTTTTCGTTCAAAACTATTTAACATATACAACACCTGTAGGATTTATAATCTATGTAATATTTATATTCCTATTTGGATTTGTATATACTTATATGGTTTTCAAACCAGAAGACTTTGCTAAAAATCTTCAAGAAAGTGGAGGTTACATTCCAGGAATTAGACCAGGTAATGAAACTAAAACTTACTTATCAAAAGTATTAACAAGAATAACTTGTCTAGGTTCAGTTTTCTTAGCAATTATCGTAGCCTTACCAATAATATTCTCTAGACTTACAAGTTTACCAACAAGTGTTAGTATTGGAGGTACAGGTTTACTAATTGTTGTAGGAGTTGCCCTAGAAACTTATAAACAAATAGAAGGAAGTCTTCTTTCTAGAAATTATAAGAAGGGTTATAGTAGAAGATGAAAAATATAATTTTTATCGCCCCACCTGCAGCAGGTAAGGGGACCCAAAGTGCTATTTTAGAAAAGAAATATAACCTACCACATATCTCAACAGGAGACATCTTAAGAGAAGAATCTAAAAAAGATAGTGAGTTAGGTAGATATATTTCTGAAGTATTAAGTAGTGGAGGCTTAGTAAAAGATGAAGTTACTTATGAACTTCTTAAAACGCGTTTATCACAAGATGACTGTAAAAATGGTTATATCTTAGATGGTTTTCCAAGAAACATAGAGCAAGCCTATAAATATGATGAGATACTTAATAGTCTTAATCAAGAACTAGGCTATGTCATTCAGTTAGATATTTCTGAAGAAATACTTGAGAAAAGAATAACTGGAAGAAGAATCTGTGAAGACTGTGGAAGTGTTTATAACATAAATTCCGATAATGAGAAACCTAAACAAGAGTCAATCTGTGATAAATGTAATGGTAAATTATATCAAAGAAACGATGATAACATAACTTCATTTAAGAATAGATATAATTTATATATAGAAAAAACTAAACCACTACTTGACTATTATGCTAAAAAAGGTATATTATATGTAATCAATGGAAATGACTCAGTTGAAGAAGTTTCTAAAAGAATAGATGCCGTTTTAAAAAAGGGGATGTAAAGAATGATTACTTTAAAAAGTAAAAGAGAAATTGAGTTATTAAAAGAAGCTGGACATATTGTCTATCTTACTCATCAGTATTTACGTCCCCATATTAAAGCTGGTATCAAAACAAAAGAGTTAGACCGACTTGCCGAAGAATTCATAAGAAGTAAAGGAGCGACACCATCATTTAAAGGTTATGAAGGCTTTCCTTCTACACTTTGTATAAGTATTAATGATGAGGTTGTTCATGGCTTCCCAAGTGATAGAGTTCTACAAGATGGTGATATAATATCTATAGATATTGGCGCTTGTTATAAAGGTTATCATGGTGATTCAGCTTGGACTTACACAGTAGGTGAAGTAAGTGATGATGCTAAATACCTATTAGAACATACAGAAAAAGCTTTATATGAAGGTATTAAACAAGCGAAAGTCGGTAATAGAATAGGCGATATCAGTTATGCAGTTGAAAAATATGCAACAGAACATAACTTAGGTGTCGTTAAAGAATTAGTAGGACATGGTGTTGGAACTAGTGTTCATGAAGCACCAGATGTTCCAAACTATGGTACTAAAGGAACAGGACCTAAAATTAGAGATGGCATGGTTATTGCCATTGAACCAATGTTAACTTTAGGAAGTCCAGATATCTACATAGAAGATAATGACTGGACCGTTAAAACAGCTGACTCCTCATTATCAGCACATTTTGAGCATACAATAGGGGTTACTAATGATGGAGTTATTATATTAACAGGAGAGTGAAAGAATGGCTAAAGATGATGTTATTGAAGTTGAAGGTAAAGTTCTAGAAATTATACCAGGTGGTAAGTTCAAAGTAAAACTAGAAAACGGACATGTTGTAGAAGCTCACGTTTCTGGTAAAATACGAATGAACTACATTCGCATCTTACCGGGGGATACCGTTATGTTAGAACTATCACCTTATGATTTAACACGTGGGCGTATTACCTATCGTAAATAATAGGAGGGATAAAAATGAAAGTAAGAGCAAGTGTAAAGAAAATTTGCCCAAAATGCAAAATAGTAAGCAGAAAAGGTAAAATCAGAGTAATTTGTGAAAATCCAAAACACAAACAAGTACAAGGTTAATAAGGAGGAGAAGTTATGGCACGTATTAAAGGTGTAGATATTCCAAATGACAAGCATATATGTATATCACTTACATATATCTATGGTATTGGTAGAAGTTTAGCAAAGAAAATCTGTGAAAATGCTAAAGTTGACCCAACTAAGAAAGCAGGAGATTTAACTCAAGATGAGTTAATCGCTCTAAGAGATGAAATTAACAATCATCCAACTGAAGGTGATCTACGTCGTGAAGTTAGTATGAATATTAAAACTAAAATGGAAATTAATTCATATGAAGGAACACGTCATAAAAAAGGATTACCTGTAAGAGGTCAAAGAACAAATAGAAACGCTCGTACTCGTAAGGGTAGAGGTAAAGTAGTAGCTAACAAGAAAAAGTAGTTAGGAGGTTATTATGGCTTATAAAACAAGAAAAAGAAAAGTTAAAAAGAATATACCTGAAGGTGTAGTACATATTGGTGCAACTTTTAATAATACAATTATTACTATTACTGATAAAGAAGGTAACACTGTAAGTTGGGCATCAGCTGGTGCACTAGGATTTAAAGGAAGTAAGAAATCAACACCATTCGCAGCAGGTATGGCAGCAGAACAAGCAGGAAAAGCAGCATTCGATATGGGAATGCGTAAAGTAGAAGTATTTGTTAAAGGATTAGGACCAGGAAGAGAAACAGCAATTAGATCACTTCAAACAGCAGGTCTTGAAGTAACAGGAATTACTGATGTTACACCAATTCCACATAATGGATGCCGTCCACCAAAGCGTCCTCGTGGATAATAAAAGGGAGGTTAATAAATTGATAGAATTTGAAAAACCAGTTTATAAAATTACTGATTATGTAGAAAATAATTTCTATGGAAAATTTGAACTAGAACCACTAGAAAGAGGTTTTGGTACAACTTTAGGAAATGCTTTAAGAAGAGTAATGTTATCATCATTACCAGGTAGTGCAATTAGTGCTGTTAAAATTGATGGTGTATTACATGAATTCCAAACTATGGATGGAGTTATAGAAGATGTAACTACAATTATCCTTAACTTAAAAGGAGTAGTTGTTAAGAATCATACAGAAGATACTAAAATAATTACTCTTAAGAAAGAAGGAGAAGGAGTAGTAACAGCTGCTGATATTGAAGCAGATAGTGATATTGAAATAATCAATAAAGATCACGTTATCGCTACTCTTGCTAAAGGTGGCTCAATAAACATGACTATGATTGTTACTAATGGTCGTGGTTATGTTAAGAGTGAAGATTCTAATCTTAGAGAAGATGATAAGAAAAATGGTTTCATCGCTATGGATGCTATCTATTCTCCAATTGAAAGAGTTTCATATGAATTAGAAAGTGCTAGAGTTGGACAAGATGAAAGTTACGATAAATTAGTAATGGAAGTATGGACTAATGGCTCAATTAAACCAGAAGAGTCTATCGCTTTAGCAGCTAAAATCTTAATTGAACACTTTAAACTAGTTACAGAATTAAGTGATATCTCTAATGTAAGTGGTATGATGATAGAAAAAAAAGAAGATCCTAAGACAAAAGCATTAGAAACATCTATTGAAGATTTAGACTTCTCAGTAAGAGCATATAACTGCTTAAAAAGAGCAGGTGTTCATACCTTACAAGACTTAGTTAATAAGAGTGAAAACGATATGATGAAAATCCGTAACTTAGGAAAGAAATCATTAAAAGAAGTATTAGATAAAATTAAAGAATTAGGGCTTGACCTAAGAGAAGATGATTAAGGAGGTAAACTTATGGCATATAGAAAATTAGGCATTGATAATAAACACAGAAGAAGTATGTTAGCAACTCTTACTAAACAAGTAATTATGAATGGTAGTATAACAACTACTGAAACAAGAGCTAAAGAAGTTAGAAAAGCTGTTGATAAAATGATTACTTATGGTAAGAAGGGAGATCTTGGTAGTCGTCGTAGAGCCCTAGCTTTCTTACATAATGATAAAGCTGTTGTAAATAAAATATTTAATGAACTAGCTCCACTTTATGCTACTAGAAATGGTGGATATACTGGGATATTCAAACTTGGTGAACGTCGTGGAGATGGAGCATTACTTGCTATCATTAAATTAATAGATGAAGAGACTAAAGAAGAGACAAAATAATGTCTCTTTTTTTGTACAAGTATAATATAATATCTATACAGATGAAATACTTGTGAGGGAATAACGATGTGTTGGCAGAGCCAGTAAGCATACAGATTGTATGTGAGAATTCATCTCGCCCGGGGTATTTCATATTTTATTTTGTCTTAAACAGTGCTATAATAAAACGTATCTCGAGGAGGAAGTAGTATGAAAGACAAAAATAAAAGTTTTAGAAACTTAACAATAGGAGCTGTAACAGGAGGTTTAATAATAGGAGGATTAAATCTTGTCTTAAACAGGAAACCATTTATAAGAGATTATATAGAGAATTATCAAGTAACCACAGATGCCACTATTAGGACAACAGAAGGTTTAACTAGATTAAATCCAACTTCACAGTTCTTAACTGAATATGAACTTGAAAGTATGAATGAATTAGAAGTAAAAAGCTATGCACAAGCTGGAGATAATTATGATGTAGAAGCCTATGGTTTTTCAACTGGTAGTTTAACAGATGAAGAAATAACTACAAAACAAAATCAATTTGAGAATGGAAACTCTTTATCTGCAATAACTAATTATGATAATACTGATGAATATCAAGTAGAAACTAGAGAATTGCCTGCAAGTTATGAAAATATTCTAGAAGAAATAAGTATCAAAACTATTAATTATAATAGTGTAATAAAGGTAAGAGAAAGTAGAGAAACTAATATAAAAGATACAACTTTTTGGATTTTAATGACAGCAGTAGGGGCTTATATTGGACTTATGTGTGGTAATGCAGTAGATGTAGTATTTTCTAAAAAATTAAAGAAGAAAACAAAATAATGTCATTATTTGCCTATAATTTCCACTTGCTCATTCTCTCATTCTGTACTACAATGATTAAAATGGAGAAGAGCTATGGAATATAATATAAAAATGACAATTTTAAATGAGGCAAAAGAAAGTATTGAAAATGGAGATATAAATAAAGCAGAAGCTTTACTTAAAGGGTATCTTGATTTTAATAAAGACGCTGAAGTTGTCGCCTTACTTGCAAACATTTACACCCAAAGAGGAGAGTTAAAGGAAGCATTAGAGATATTAAAAGGACAGGATTCAAATTACTTTTGTGTATTTAAATCACTTTCAGAAATCTATATTAAGTTAGAAAAATATGACAAACTATACAATTTATGGAAGAAAAATAAAAATAGAAATTTTCAAGACTTAAAATGGGAAAAAGACCTAATAAAAGCATAACGATATTTAAGAAGAGTACAAGTATTCTTAAAGTTATTTGTAAATAAGAGGATAGAAACACCTAAAAAACTTGATTACCAAGAACAGCAATATGTAAAATACGATTATAATAGGGCCTTAGAACATATTGAATTAAGACATACTAGTGCTAATAATAATCCTAATGAAAATACTAGTTCTATATTTTATAGTCATTAT
The DNA here is from genome assembly GCA_944351375.1 of uncultured Bacilli bacterium. Lineage (GTDB taxonomy): Bacteria > Bacillota_I > Bacilli_A > RF39 > UBA660 > Onthousia. The sequence goes on from CALVPN010000015.1 coordinate 8,892, forward strand.
GATTTAGAAGAACTATTTTTAGTAGCGACTAGAAATATAGAATTTGAAAAAAGAGAAATAAAACTTAAATGGGATTTTTCGGATACCTATATATTTTATTTTAAAGATATTGGTAGAAGTGAAACTGGTTTAAGTTTAAACTTTTTTAGAGTTGCAACTATTCCTAATACTAATAAGATAATTACAATGTTTCCTACTTTTAACAGAAAGTCTTCTGGTCTTTGTCATATTTCCAAGCAAGATATGCTTCCAATATGTAATCCTATTGTTCATACAGATAGAGTCTATAAAGAAAAGACATACAGTATTAACAAAAAGTAGTTGCATTACATCACAATATTTCGTATAATAATACTAGATTTTAAATGTGGTTGTAGTAGTAAAAAAGACCTATTTTAATAGAGAGTTTGTGGTTGGTGTAAACAAACATAATAGCTTTTTGAACTTGATAACCTTAAACATTTACGGATAAGTCCGATATAACTTTAAAGTGCATAGATTTCTATGAAATAAGGTGGTACCACGGGTTATCTCGTCCTTATTAAATAGAAATCTATTTTTATTAGGAGGTATGTCTATGTTAGAAGAAGTAATTTTATTTATTATGACTTTTTTACTAGTTTTTATAATCTATGAATTATTTTTAGTAAGAAAATCAAAAAAGGATAAAAGAAGAAAAAAAACAGTTGAGGTTAATTACCTAATAGGTAAATATAATCTTGATTTAGATAAACTAAACTATAAGAGACTCTTAAATATAATAAGTGCTGTTAGTGCTTTTGATATTTCATTAGTAGTAACAATAGTCTCATTATTAGATAGTTTTTATTTACAGTTATTAATAGGTTTTGTCTTAATAATGCTATTAATACTTGTAAGTTATGATATAGTAGGAAGAATATACATGAAGAAAGGATGTTGTAAGAATGGAAAAAATTAATGATATAGAAAAGAAATGGCAAGATTATTGGCTAAATAATAAGTGCTTTAAAGCTGTAACAGGAGAAAAAGATAAAGAACCATACTATATTTTAGTAGAGTTTCCTTATCCATCGGGAGCAGGATTACATGTAGGTCATGTTAGAAGTTATACTGCTCAAGATGTACTTGCAAGAGTAAAACGTATGCAAGGATATAACGTTTTATTCCCAATGGGGTGGGATGCCTTTGGTGCACCTGCAGAACAATATGCTATTAAAAATCATATTCATCCAAAAGATGCTGTTAAAGAAAATATAAAAACCTTTAAAGGACAAATGATGTCACTAGGATTCTCATTTGACTGGGATAGAGAGTTCTCAACAACAGATCCAGAATACTATAAATGGACTCAGTGGCAGTTCTTACAATTTTACAAACATGGCATGGCCTATAAAGATAAGAAAGATGTAAATTGGTGTCCAACTTGTAAAAGTGTATTGTCAAATGAAGATGCAGCTGGTGGTGTATGTGAAAGATGTGGCAGTAAAGTTGTTCAAAAAGAAAAAGAACAATGGATGTTAAGAATGAGTGATTATGCCGAAGATTTACTTAAAGGTTTAGATGATACAAACTTTGCAGAACGTGTAAAACTAGGACAAATAAACTGGATAGGTAAGTCAACAGGTGCAGAGATAGATTTTACTATTGAAGAGACTAATGATAAATTAACTGTCTATACCACAAGATGTGATACATTATTTGGTGTAACTTTCATGGTAGTGGCACCAGAACATCCAATATTAGAAAAACTAAAAGATATAATTACTAATATGGATGAAGTAAGAAAGTATCAAGAGTATGCTAAAAGTAAAAGTGCTTTTGAAAGAGTAGAAGTAAACAAAGATAAAACAGGTGTAAAACTAGAAGGTATAACTGTAAAGAATCCTGTAAGTGGTAAGACAGTTGACGTCTTTATCTCTGACTATGTTATGATGGGATATGGAACAGGTGCAATTATGGCAGTTCCTGCACATGACCAAAGAGATTATGACTTTGCTAAGAAATATAATATTCCTATCATAGAAGTAATTGAAGGTGGAGATATTTCTAAAGAAGCCTATACTGGTGATGGTAAAATGATTAATTCTGACTTCTTAAATGGTTATACCAATAAAAAAGACTCTATAAATAGAATGTTAGAGTACTTAAAAGAAAACAATTTAGGAAGAGAAAAAACAAACTATCGTTTACAAGACTGGATTTTCTCAAGACAAAGATTCTGGGGAGAACCAATACCAATGATATACTGTGAAAAATGTGGATGGCAACCTATGGATGAGAAAGACTTACCTCTATTACTTCCAGATGTTGCAGAATATGAACCAACAGATACAGGAGAGTCACCTCTTGCTAAAATAACAGACTGGGTTAATACAACTTGTCCATGCTGTGGTGGTCCTGCAAGACGTGAGACTGATACTATGCCTAACTGGGCAGGATCATCTTGGTATTTCTTAAGATTTATGGATGCAGATAATAACAAAGAATTTGCTTCTATGGATGCTATGAAATATTGGCAAAAAGTAAATTGGTACAATGGAGGTATGGAACATACAGCAAGACACTTACTATATGCAAGATTCTGGGTACAGTTCTTATATAATATTGGCTTAGTTCCATCTAAAGAAATGATTGATATTCGTGTTAGTCATGGTATGGTTTTAGGACCAGATAATCAAAAGATGAGTAAAAGTAAAGGTAATGTAATAAATCCTGATGATATAGTTAATGAATATGGTGCGGATACTCTTAGAACTTATGAAATGTTTATGGGTGACTATACTCAAGATGTACCATGGAGTACAGATTCCCTAAGAGGATGTAAGAGATTCTTAGATAAAGTAGAACGTTTAAAATCTAAAATTAATGATAAAACTGGCTTTACAGATTCCTTAGTAGTTTTACAAAATAAGACAGTAAAAGACATAGATTCATCACTTTCTAGGATGAGTTATAACACTTATATATCTTCATTAATGATATTAACTAATGCCTATGATGACTTAGATAGTATAACTAAAGAAGACTATCATTTATTATTAACACTATTAAATCCAGTCGCTCCTCATATTACAGAAGAGTTAAATGAATCTTTAGGATATGAACCTTTATGCTATGAAAACTGGCCTACATATGATGAGTCTAAACTTGTAGAAACAGAAAAAGAAATAGCAGTACAAGTAAATGGTAAAGTACGTGCTACTATAACAATAAATGTTAATGATAGTGAAGAAGTAGTAAAAGAAAAAGCTTTAGATCAAGAAAATGTAAAGAGATTCACTGAAGGTAAAGAAATTGTTAAGATAATAGTTATCAAAGGTAAAATAGTAAATATAGTTGTAAAATAGGTATAGACAAGCAAAGAGGAAAAAGATAATTCTCTTTGCTTTTTTCCACAATTTTTGTGGATAAAGTGTTTTAAAATATAGTAGAAAGGCTGTGACTATATGAAAGTAAAAATATTCGACTATGAAGATGAGAGTGATTTACAAAAAGCAATAAATGAGTTTTTAGGTGATTTAGATGGAGAAGTTGTAGATATTAAGTATGCCGTTAGTTCTTTTCCTAGTGGAGAAGAGCAGATATATTGTTTTTCTGCTATGATAATTTATTATTAAAAAATACAAAAGAAAAATAACATACTAAGTTATTTTTCTTCCTCCTATTATTATCTCCCTTATTTACCAATAAATAAGACATCTAATTCTTGAATTAGATGCAAAACAAATCACTTTTGAAAGCATCTATTCTTATTGCAAATCTCTTTGCTAAATACATAATACCATACTTTTATATAGATGTCAAAGTATCAGTTATGAACTTACTTAAATATAGTTTTAACTCCTAAATACTCTGGAAAGTATTTTCTTGCCATATTGGTATATTTAGGATTAATTACTAAATCATACTCTCCAACTAGTTCAATAACTTCTCCCCCAAAGTTCTTTTTATAGTTGTATGAATTTTTTAATTTGTTATTATCATCAGTAATATCCCCAATTTCATATAAATTATAATACTTATAACCATTATCTATTGCATACTTAATCATCTCATAATGAAGTGCATAGGATGCATCTAACTTATTATATTCATCTACAATTCCACCATTTAATGGCACAACTTCATTACCTATAGTTATAAACATATAAATACCCATACTAACATCATCACTGCATTTAGAAAAATAATCTTTTAAATTTTCTAATCTTTTAATTTCTTCTACATCTTCTAATTCTTTGTTAATAAAATATTCTGCTGTCATCTTTGAGTTGTGATAGTTATTTATTCTAACTTCTTTTTCTTTTATTACCTCTGAAATCATCTTATCAATATTATTAATAACTTCATCACTCTTAAAATAAACTTCCATAAACTTAATATTACCATCAAAAGTCTGTTTTAAGTCTAGATAGAAGGTTTTAGTAGGTGCGATAGTATTATACTTTTTACTTTCATTATTAATAATATCTATAAATTTATCTATATCCTTAAAATCAAAGTCTCTTACTTTAAATCCTAGTCTTTCATTTCTTCTAACAGTCTGTCTTGCTTTAGAACTAAAATTATTAAAAATATCATCTATAGTCTTCTCTTTTAAATTAATTCTACTAAGCCATTTAGGTTGAATCCTATCATTAACCTTAATAAAATTAGCATTAGTAAGATTAACCTCTACAAAGTCATTATAGACTCCCCCCTCAATAATTTTACCTTCACTATCTCTATCCCTTACTAAAATATATGGATCTATCTTTAAAAAGACACCATGTTTCTCAATAATAAATTTTTTAACTTCTTCAGTGAACTCTTTTAATAGTTCTTCATTCTTATAATCTATTAAAAAACCTCTAGGTGCGTAGAATAATCTCTCCTTATCTTTTTTTCTCTCATAAGAAAGGAGTAAACTCGCTCCTACCATTTTTTCTTTAATAAATCCCCCTACATAGTAAGCATGGAATTTATCACCTTCCATAAATCTCCCCCAAGAACTTGTTTGTTGAAAACTACCTAAAGGGTCATTAAGAGCAAACTGGTCAAACTCTTTTTTCGTTAATTCTCTAAGTTCCATTAAATCACCTCTATCTTCTTTAATTATACAAGTTACTTTAAAACTTTTCAATAATATGGTATTATATTTAAAGAAATTGGAGGATGTAACATGGCAAAAACAAAGACAAAGAAAAATAAAGAATTAAAACAAAATTCCTTTCTAAATGGAGCCTTTATTGCCACATTAGGTATAGTAGGTAGTAAAATACTAGGTATGCTTTATGTAATACCATTTTATGCTATTATTGGAGGACAGGGAGGAGCCTTATATGGTTATGCCTATACAATCTATAATTTATTTCAATCTTTATCCTGTGCAGGTATTCCTAATGCTATTAGTAAAATAATTAGTGAGTATCAGACATTAGGTTATTATAATGCTAAAGAGAAAGCTTTTAAACTAGGTAGACGTCTTGCCATTATTATGGGAATTACTATCTTTATAATTCTCTTTATCTTCGCTCCTGATATTGCCAAAGCGATTCTTGGAGACTTAGAAGGTGGTAATACTCTAGAAGACGTAACAATGGTAGTAAGAGTAATTGCCACTGCTATACTTATTGTACCAACTCTAAGTATTTATAGAGGTTATTTAGAAGGACATAAATTTATAACGCCTCCATCTATTAGTCAAGTATTAGAACAACTTGCAAGAGTAATAGTAATCGTTGCAGGTAGTTTCTTCGCTATTAATGTCTTTAACTTATCTTTACAAACAGGAGTAGGAGTTGCCGTATTTGGTGCGACAGCAGGAGCGATATTCGCTTATTTCTATCTATTAGATAAAGTAAAAAAGAATAAAAAGCAATTACACGAAAAGACTGTTGATGTAGATGAACCAGTAATTAAAACTAAAGAAATATTAAAAAAGATATTATGGTATGCCCTACCTTTTATAATGATAGATGTTTTTAAATCATGTTATGACTTTATTGATATGACAACTATTGTTAAAACAATGGTAAATGATATAGGTTATACTACCACTCAAGCTGAAAATATTATGAGTGTAATATCTACTTGGGGAAATAAAATCAATATGATAATTGTTTCTATCTCAACAGGTATCATTGTAAGTTTAATACCAAATTTAACTTCAGCATCTGTTAAAAAAGATAAAAAAGATATTCATCATAAGATAAATCAAACTCTACAAGTATTACTATTCATATCAGTTCCTATGACTTTAGGACTATCTTTCTTAAGTGAACCTGTCTGGGAAGTATTCTATGGTAATAATAGTGCATATGGTGCCGTTATAATTAAATACTTTGTCTTTGTCGCTTTAACAATATCAACTTATACAGCTTTAGTATCAATAGTACAAGTCTTAAAATACTATAAAGAAGTTTTAATTTCTCTAGTAGTAGGAGTATTAATAAAATTAGTATTAAATGTTCCTCTAATAAATCTTTTCCATAACTTAGGTTTTGTCCCAGTTTACGGTTCAATAACTGCAACAATACTAGGTTATGCCGTAGGTATTATTCTATGTTTAATCTTCTTAAGAAAAAAATGTCATGTAAGTTATATGCCAACATTTAAACTATTAGGTAAAATACTTATAGCAGATGTCGTAATGCTTATTGTTTTATCACTTGTAAAACTAGCAATACCAATTTCATCATCAGTAAGATTATTAAATATTCCAATTATCGCTATTTATGCTCTTATTGGTGTATTAGTATATTTCTTTGTCGCTCATAAATTTAATTTAATAGAAGAAGTATTTGGGAGTAAACTAATAAATAAGATAACTAGTAAGTTTAGGAGGAAATAAAATGACATTAAAAGAAATAGATGTTAAGACGTTTGAAAATTATGCTAAAAAGAGTACTTATAGGACTTTTATGCAAACAGAAGAAATAGGTAAATTAAGAGAATTAAATGGTTGGACTTCTTATTATTTAGGACTATATGATAATGACAAGTTAGTAGGAGCAACTCTATTAGTAGGTAAAAAAAGACACTTTAACAAGTATGAATTTTATGCACCAAGAGGACCCTTAGTAGATTATAATGATGAAAAAACATTAACTGAGTTTCTAAAACTATTAACTATTTTCGTTAAAAAACATCAAGGCTATGTTCTAAGAATAGACCCTTATGTATCTTACAAAGAACGTAACGGTAAAGGAGAAATAATTAAAGATGGTTATGATAACACAAACATTGCAAACACTATTTTAAATACAGGCTTTACTAGTGTGACTTATGATGATAGAGAACAAGTAACCTTTATGTATGCTCTAGATACTAAAGATAAAACAGAAGATGAAATAATGAAAAATATGAAATCTAACACTAGAAATCTAATTAGAAAAAATATAAAAAATGGAATAGAGATAGTAGAACTAACAAAAGATAATTTAGATGAATTTTATAAAATAATGCAAAGTACTGGTTCAAGAAAAGGATTTGATATTAGAAATATTAACTATTACCAAAACATGTATGACTTGTTTAGTAAGAAAAATGAAATAAAATATTTAGTAACTAAACTAGATTTATCTAAATATATTAAAATGCTAGAAAATGAATTAGAAAGTAATATTGATAAGAAGAATAAGCTTAGTGATAATAAAAATAATGATGGTAAAAGAAAAGCTTTAGATGAGACTATTAATGGTTTGAATAAGAAGATAGAATTAGCGAAGGAAGAAAAAGAAAAATATGGAGATGTTATCACTCTATCAGGTTCTATGTTCATAATGACTAAACCGGAAGTAGTATATCTATCTAGTGGTAATTATGAAGAATTCTTATCTTATAATTCACAGTACTTAATCCAGTGGGAAATGATTAAATATGCTATTAATAATGGCTATGATAGATATAACTTCTATGGAATACCTAATACTTTTGATGATAAAAATGATAAAGATTATGGTATCTATGAGTTTAAAACAGGTTTTAATGGTTATATAGAAGAGTTAATAGGTGAATTTGAAATAAAGACATCTCCAGTTTATTATTTAATAAAATTGATTCATAAAATAAGGTATTAGTTAGAATTAATAAAGGTGGGATGTATATGAATTTATATGAGAAATTATTACATAATAATAATTATAGAGAAACAGTAAAAAAATTGAAAATATAAGATTTATAACTGACGGCAAATGGGATTGGGAACACGGTTTAGGACATTATAAAAGGGTCGCTCAATTTACAAAAGAAATATTATCTCAATTAAAGGTTGATGAAAGAACTATTGAATTAGGTATGGTAGCTGCCCTTTTACATGATATTGGTTTAGTAAAAGGAGATAAAATAGACCACGCCATTGAAAGCAGTAAAATATTTATGAACTATCTTGATAAAGATGATATTTCAAAAGAGGAAGAAGAAACTTTAAAGCAAGCTATCAGTGATCATTCTAAAGGAAATAATATTAAATCTATAATAGGACTAGCTCTTGTTTTGGCAGATAAGTTAGATGTAACATACCAAAGAACAGAGAATTCAACTATTCAGGATACTATGAATAAAGAAATACAAAAAATTAAAAAAGTTACTGTTAAAATTACAAATGAAGATTTAATGATTAATTACACAACTGATGACGACTTCAATTTAAATATCTTTAAAGAATGGCCTAAAGCAATAACTATTCCCTATAAAGCATCTAAATACTTAAATAGAAAATTTATATTTAAAATGAATGAAAATAATATAGATATATCAAGTTTTATAAATAATTAGGAGGACTTATGATTTATCCAGAATTTCTAAAAGAAAAAGATACTATTGGAGTAACTGCACCATCAGATGGTATTACTGATGAAGTTAAACTTAAAAGATTAGATAATGCCATTAAAAACTTTGAAGATAGAAGCTTTATAATAAAAGAAACACCTAATGTTAGATGTAGTGTTAAAGGAAGAAGTAGTTCTTCTAAAGAAAGAGCAGAGGAGCTAGAAAGCCTCTATAAAGATGATAATATTAAAGCAATTATTACATCTGGAGGAGGTGACTTCTTACTTGAAATGCTAAGTGAAGTAGACTTTAATGCTATTAAAGATAATCCTAAATGGTTACAAGGATATTCTGATCCAACAGGACTATTATTTACAATTACAACTAACCTAGATATTGCCACTATTTATGCTGATAATTTTAAAACATTTGGAATGGAGCCTTGGCATAAATCATTAGAGAATAATCTTGAAATATTAAAAGGTAATATTATAGAACAGACAAGTTTTTCTAAATATGAAGAAGATAAGAAATTAATAACAGGATTAGAACCTTTTAATCTAACAAAGAAAGTCTATTGGAAGAACTTAAATAATGAAGACACCCTTAACATTAAAGGAAGAATAATAGGTGGATGCCTTGACCTTATTACAGAACTTTTCGGCACAAGATTTGATAATACTAAAGCTTTTCTAGAAAAGTATAAAGATGATGGTATTATTTGGTACTTTGATGTTTGTGAGTTATCTAGTGAATCACTTATTAGAACCCTTTGGAAACTTAAAGATAATGGTTATTTTAAATACACCAAAGGCATACTTTTCAGTAGAGTTTATGCTTGTAACAGTTATTATGATATT
>CALVPN010000016.1 GCA_944351375.1 uncultured Bacilli bacterium
CACCAATTAGTAATAACCCCTTATTTTATAAGGGTTTTAATATACTTAAATTTAAATAGATACTAAATATATTTTAGTTTGTAATTTATGTGATAAGTTTTAGTGGTGAAAAAATATAAATGAAGAATACACTGCTCCTAGAATGAAAGTAGTTGCTATTGAAGGAGAGAGTAAACAAGTAGATATAGTTTATAAAAAATTAGAAAAGATAATAATTAATAATAAAGTGTAGCTTCTTTATGTTGAAAATGTAAAAATGCACAATCATTGTGCAAAATACTAGATATTTTCGACAAAAATGCACAATATTTTAAAAATATTGTGCATTTTTAGATTGCATAAACGAATGATATTTAATAGTTTAATTTACTATTTAGATTTTTTCATTTATGAAGAGTCAAATATGGTAGATTTATTTTTCTTTGTTTGATATGATTTATTTATGGAGGTATGTATGAAAAAATATCGTTGTACTATTTGTGGTTATATTTATGATGATGAGAAAGAGAAGGTAAAGTTTGAAGATTTACCAGATGATTGGAAATGTCCAGCTTGTGGGGCACCTAAGAGTTTGTTTGAAGAACTTAAAGAAGAAAAAGTTGAAGAGAAAATTGAGGATAACAGTCCTATTATAGAAGATGTGGATGAAGATTTAAGAGAGTTGTCTAATTATGAGATATCTTTAATTTGTTCTAATTTAGCAAAGTCTTCAGAAAAACAATATTTAGATGAAGAAAGTAATTTATTTAGAGAATTATCTAAACATTATGAGTCTTTAGAAGATAATAAATCTGGTAGTTTAGATGATGTTATAGATATGGTAGATGAGGATATTAATAGCTTTAGTAAGGCAATGGATGTGTTTACTAAATATGATGATAGAGGTGCTAAAAGAGTTATTAATTGGGCTAGTAAGAGTACTAATATTATGAAAGTAGTAATGGATACTTATAAAGAAAAGGGAATAGATTATATTAAAAATACAAAAATATGGGTTTGTGATATCTGTGGTTTTGTTTATATAGGAGATAATCCTCCTAAAGTTTGTCCTGTTTGTCGTGTTCCTAGTCTTAAGATATTGGAGGTATGTTAGTATGAGTGCTAAAAGTGAAAGATATGCTTATAGAGATTTAAAAATATGTACTAAAGATTGTTTATGTCTTTTTGTATGTCCTACTGGAGCGACTGATAATGAAACAGGACAAATAGACTTTGATAAATGTATTGGTTGTGGAGCTTGTGCAGCATCTTGTCCATCTAAAGCGATTAGTATGTTACCTAGAGTTTATCCAAAACAAAAAGAAAAAGATAAACAAGTAATTGGAGAGTTATTTAGACTTGCAGATAGTAAGATAGAACAGATTAAAACTTTAAAATATCTTATGAATAAATCTAGTAATGAGGATGAAAAACGTTTATATAAAGCTTTAATTCATTCTAATAAAGTTATAGTAGAAGATATATTTAGAGAAGCAGGATATATGTTACCTCAGTCATCTAATACTAATAAACTTTTAATTAGTCTTAAAGGTAAAGATGAAGAAGTAGATAAAGTTATTGATAAATTATTGAATAGGCTTGAAGTAAATGATTAGAGGTATGTTATGACAATAGAAGATGTTTATAGATATATGATTAGTGGTTATTTTGGAGTTATGGAGATGGATTCTTATAAGTTAAAAGAGTATGTTTTAGCAGATATAAAACAATATATTAAAGACTATATGGAACAGAATCCTAGTAATAACTTTAATTTAGATGAAGAAATAGAGAATATTAAAGATAATGTGCCTGTTAAGACTAAGTTGCAAGATGCTTTACTTATTTTAAATAAGATGGATAATGCTCCGATGGACTTAATTTTAGATATTAAACATAGATTAAAAACTATTAAATAAAATTATACTTTATGTATAGTTTTTTTCTTTTTACTCATATTAATATCAGGAGGAAAAGATATGGAAAATATTAAAGTGTCAGTACCTAATATGATTAGTTGTAAAGATTTAGATTATCTAAGTGATATGTTTAATTGGAATTATGGTGCTTATAAGAGTACTTGTAATGCTATTAATAGTGTAAATGATGTTGAAATTAAAGATATGCTTAGTAAGGCCAGTAATGTGTTTCAAGGTAATATTAGTAAAATCTTAAATATCTTAAATGAAGGAGGTAACAATGAATAATCAAATATGTAATCCTAAGGTAGAGACTCCTAAAGGAATGACTCTAAATGATAAAGACTATATTTCTTCATTACTTAGTACTTTAAAACAGTTAGTTAAAAATTATGCTGTTAGTTTAACAGAAGCATCTAATGAAACATTATATAGTGAATATAAAGAGATGTTTGATACTTATTCTTCATTACAAAGAGAAGTTTATGAACTTATGTTTCGTAAGGGATGGTATGTATTAGAGAAAAGTGATACTAATAAAATATCTAGTAAATATCAGACTTTAAATCAGGAATTTATGGATTTAAGTGCATAAAAATAAAACAGTGGAAAAATTCACTGTTTTTAATATAGTTTTTTTACATAAATTTTTCTAAGAGCAGTAGATCCTTTTTTATTTTGTTGTTCTAAAGTTATATTTTTAATAAAATCAAAGTTTACTAATAATTCTTTATGATTGGTATTATGAGTTTGTACTTTAACTGTATCTCCTACTTTTAAAACTACCATATCTTTATTATCTTTTAAATATCTTTTAGACTTTATAAATCTTATATCTTCTAAATCTTGATACTCAATATATCCAGGTATTTTTGTCATAGTATTTAGATATGCTCTTTCTTTATCTATATCTGTTATAATACCATAATAAGTTTTATCTTTGTGTCTTTCAACATACTTTAACATTTTTACTAATTCTACTTCTCTTTCTAAAGTATCTGCTTTTTGTTCTTTCATTGAACAATGTTCACATACTGCTTCTAAAGTGTTAGCATTTTCTATTTCATATAGTTTTCCTTGTTGATAGGAATCTATTATTTGTTGTGCTTTAAGATCAGGGTATCTTCTTATTGGAGATGTAGAATGAGTATAGTAATCTAATCCTAAACCAAAGTGACCTGTCGGATAAATAGAATAATGGGCTCTTGGTAAAGCTTTTAATATAATATCTGATATAATAGAATAATCACAGGAATTTTCATATGTGCTTAAAACATATTGAATGTATGACGATATAGGCATGGAACTTAATTTTGGTAAATTATAACCAAGACTCTCTATTTTTTCGAATGCTTTTAATACTTTTTCTTGATCTGGTTCTCCATGTACTCTATTAATAGATGTACCTATTATGTAATTAAGATATATTGATTCACAATAATTATACATTATCATGAAATTTTCTATAATCTTACCAGCTGTACCGTTATTCTTTTGTTCAATACTTATGACGTTACCTTGCTCATCTTCAATTAAGGAGCTTTCATTTTCTTGAAATGTTAACATACCATCCTTTTTTCTTTTATTTGTCAAAATATCAGACAATTCTTTCATTAATGTTAAATCATTTACAAAAGGTAAATATTCTTCCTCACATATTCCTTCATCTAATAGTTTGTTTACTTTAGAGTATGACATTTTCATTTTTGATTTAATTATAGAGTTAACAATTTTATGATTTAATAATTCTCCTTTTTTAGATATTTCCATAATACATGTTTTAGTTAGTCTTTCTTCATTTGGATTTAAAGAACAGATACCATTGGATAACTCTTTAGGTAAAGCAGGTATTACATAATTAGCAGGATATACTGATAGACCTCTTTTAAATGCTTCTTTATCTAAAGCACTATCTCTTTTAACATAATGAGATACATCTGCTATATGAACTGCTAGAATATAGTTACCATTTTCAGATTTAATTATGCTGACTGCATCATCCATATCTTTAGTATTATCACAATCAATAGTGAATGTTTTAAATCTATTACGTAAATCATATCTATCTTTATAATCATTTATATTTATTGTTTGAGAAATATTTCTAGCTTCTCTTAAAGCTTCTTCACTAAACTCTATATCAAATCCATGTTTAGTAGCGATAGATATTAAATCTATATTATTATCTTTTATATTGCCTATTGTACTAATATAATCTGCTTCATAGTACTCATCTGTTTTATCTAGACTTACTCTTGCTTTTATTCTATCACCAACACTTAAATGTTTCATATCATTAGAACCTATTCGTACTTTAATTTTACCTTTTCCTGGTAAAAGTATAGGCTCTATTTGCTTTACACCATCTATTTCTACAACCTCTAAAATTAATTCCTCTTTTGTCCTTTCAATGATTTTTATTATGTGTTTACCTTTTTTTGAAACAGCGATAATATCTCCTTCTATGGCATTATTAAGATCTTCGACGTCTTTATAATATCTTTTGCCATCTAAGTCAAAATATAATTTGTTATTATCTACTTCTAATTTAGTTAAGGCAAGATTGTTTGGCCACTTTGTAAACACTTTATCTTTATAGTATATTTTTCCTTCTTGTTCAAGATTATGCAATAGTTCTTTTAGTTCTGTTATCTGTTTCTGGTTTCTTGCTATTGCAAGATGCTTAATCTGCTTATATGTTAAACTCTTTTGCTCTAATTCTTTTAATAAGTAGTCTTTAAAGAAATACATACTTCTTCCTATTGTTCCCTTTATTTTAGGATTTTCTTCATTGGTTACAATGACAATATCGTCTGGTAGAATTATTTTTCCTTTATTAAGTGTTTCATCTATAGTTACTTTAGATCTTCTTAAATATAATCCTTTAGTAATGGGAACTACATAGTCAACTTTGTATAAGTCTTTAGGAAATATGGTGTATGTTCCTTTGCTTATATTATAAATGACTTCTCTTAATTCTAAATTATATAGCGCTTCTAGAAAATTGCTTCGTTCTTGATATGAAGGTATTTCTATTTTCTTTTCTAGTTCATGAATAGTTAAGGGTTCATTGCTTTTTAATTCTTTAATAATTTCTCTTTGATAGTCAAATATTGTTTTCATATGCTTACTCCTTCATAAAAAAGACAACACTAAAATTAGTGTTGTCTTGGAGAGACTATTTTTTTACTCTTTTTTATAACCATAATAATCCCTCCCTTTATTTAATTCTAACATCATCTTTGAAAAAAATAAACAAAAATTTTAATTTATAGTATATAATATTTATGGATATAATTAGAGGAGGTTTTTATGCTTGAATTAAAGAATATAAATAAAAGTTATCAGACAGGTGATTTTGTTCAACATGCTCTATCAAATGTTAATTTAAAGTTTAGAAAATGTGAGTTTGTTGCAGTTTTAGGAAGTAGTGGAAGTGGTAAGACGACACTTTTAAATATCCTTGGAGGGCTTGATAGATATGATAAAGGAGACTTAATTATTAATAATAAGAGTACTAAAAAGTTTAAAAGTGTAGAGTGGGACTATTATCGTAATAACTGTGTTGGCTTTATTTTTCAGTCTTATAACCTGATTAGTCATATTAGTGTTTTGGAAAATGTGGAAATGGCTTTAATACTTAGTGGTTATAAAAAGAAAGATAGAAAAGTCAGGGCTCTTGATGCTTTAGATAGGGTAGGACTTCGTGATCACGCTCATAAGAAACCTAATCAACTATCTGGAGGACAGATGCAGAGGGTTGCGATTGCAAGAGCTTTAGTTAATGATCCAGAGATAATTCTTGCAGATGAACCTACGGGGGCATTAGACTCTGTTACTAGTGTTCAGATAATGGATCTTATTAAAGAAATAGCTAAAGATAAATTAGTGATTATGGTTACTCATAATCCGGAACTTGCAAAAGATTATGCAACTCGTGTTATTGAACTTAAAGATGGAAAGATTTTAAGTGATAGTAATCCTTTAGATGATAAAAGTAATTCTAAAGAAAAATTAACTATTAAAAAGACTGTACTAGGATATGGTTCAGCCTTAAAACTTTCTTTTAATAATATTAAGACTAAAAAAGGAAGAACATTCTTAACATCTTTTGCTGCATCAATAGGTATTATTGGTATTGCTCTAATTCTTTCTTTATCTAACGGTTTTAAAATAAAGATTGACGAGTACGAGCGAGATGCCTTATCACAAATGCCTATTACAATAACTTCTAATGTTATGAATATGAGTAGTGAGACAATGAATAATTTTTCTAGTGAAGATGATGAAAATGAAGAATATTCTTCTGATAAAGTTATTCATCCTAAAGAAAATAAACTTAATAGTATGTTACATATTAATAAGTTAGATAGTAATTATATCGATTATATTGAAAAAATTGATAAATCTAATTTAAATGGTATTTCTTATGATTATGGGACAGTTTTAAATGTTGTTACTAAAAATGATGGTGGGACTTATGCTGTTGTTCCGACTTCTACTAATTATAGTATGACAAGTACATCTATGACTGGGGTTGTAGGCTGGAGTTTGATGCCAGATAATTCATTAGATAAGTATTATGATGTTTTAGCGGGATCTATAGATGCTGATACACCTGGTATTGTTATTGCTGTTAATTCTCGTAATGAACTTGATAAAAATACTTTAGAATCATTAGGTTTTGATACTAGTGGAGATATTTCTTTTGATGATATTCTATCTAAAGAATTGAAAGTTATACCAAATGATTCTTATTATCATGAGACTAATGGTTATTTTACTCCTTCTATGGATTATGAAAATATGTACAATGATGAAAAAGCAATTACTATTAAAGTTCAAGCGATTATAAGAAGTAATAAAGATAAAAGTGAAATAACAACGTCTGGTATTAGTTATAATGATAGTTTAGTCCAAGCAGTTATTAATAAAAATAAAGATAGTGCTGTTGTTAATAGACAAAAAGAAGTGGATTATAATGTTTTAACTGGACAAGAATTTAATGATAAAAGTTCTACAGTCACAAAAGAAAATATTTTAGGTGTTCTTGGAGCGGAAGTTAAACCTTCTACTATCTATTTATATCCTAAAGATTTTAATGCTAAAGATTATGTTACGGGTTATTTAGATAACTATAATGATAATAAAGATGAAAGTGAACAAGTTTTATATACTGATTATGCTTCTTTGATTAGCATTTTATCTGGTAGTATTATGGATGCAGTTACTTATGTTTTAATAGCATTTTCATCAATCTCACTTATTGTGTCTTGTATTATGATTGCTATTATTACTTATATTTCTGTTCTTGAGAGAACTAAAGAAATTGGAATACTTAGAGCTTTAGGAGCAAGAGGTAAAGATATTACTCGAGTATTTAATGCAGAAACTTTTATAATTGGTGTTTGTAGTGGAGCATTAGGTCTATTTATTGCTTATCTTTTAACAATTCCTATTAATGCTTTAATTGAAAGATTAGCTGATCTTCCTAATGTTGCTAGACTTAATCCTGTTCATGGAATAATTCTGCTTATTATTAGTGTTACATTAACTGTAATAAGTGGTTTTGTTCCATCTAAAATGGCTAGTAAAAAAGATCCTGTGATTGCTCTTAGGACAGAATAGACTAAATTTTGAAACTTTGCTATAATAAATTAGTAAAGTTTTTTGCCGACTTAGCTCAGTTTGGTAGAGCAACTCATTCGTAATGAGTAGGTCAAAGGTTCGAATCCTTTAGTCGGCACCATTTTATGCATTTCATTTATAATCAATAATTTAATTTTTTTATAGATAAAACAGTAATTATTATATATAGAAAATTACATAAATAATAATTTTTTATTTTTCTTCAGTTGAAAAAGAGTTGTCCTCATGTTATTATAATAAATGAAGAATGTGGGGACAAAGTGTGGAAGGCGGTGTTTTATGGATATTGTTATTAGTTTTTTTAGGGATACATTAGATGGCCCTTTTTATATCGCTTGGGTAGTGGTTTTAGTTATTCTTATTTTTGCTTGTATTGGTTATTTAGCTGAAAAAGGAATAAATAAGAAGCATGAAAGAGAAAAGTATGCTACTGTTAATGAAAATGATGATAATGTTAGTATTATACAAGAAGCGGTTGTTACAGAACCTGTTCAAGATCAAGTTAGTAAAGATTATTTATCTAATAATACTGTAGTTAGTAATGATATTAATGCTAATAATGGTGTTGATTCTTCACAGGTTATTTCTGCTTCTAATAATGAAGTAGAGGCTATTCCTGATGTTGTTGCTACTCCAGGAGAGAGTGTTACTAGTGTAGTTAATACTGAAGAAATAAAAGATATTCCAGTGCAGGAAGTTAGTAATGTAGTTATTCCATCTATTAATCAAGATGGTAATAACACAATTTAGAGATACAGTTAGGAGAGATGTTATGGTTATTACTGTTACAAGTGTATTGACAATTATAAGAAAGATTGTTGATATATCGATAGTTTGGTTAATGTTTTATATAATTTTAAAAAATATCAGAAATAGTGTTAAACTTACTCTTTTGTTTAAGGGTGTAGTAATTATAATAATTTTGAAAATAGTTAGTGATTTGTTTGGTTTTACAACGGTAGGTTTAATTCTTGAATATGTTATTATGTATGGACCGCTAGCTTTGATTATAATTTTTCAACCAGAAATTAGAAATATTCTTGAACAACTCGGTCGAAATCAATTATTAGGGCGTCATAAAGTTCTTACTGTTGATGAAAGAGAACATTTAGTGTATCAATTAACCCAAGCTATGGATTATTTAAGAAAAAATAAAATTGGTGCTTTAATCGTGTTAGAGCGAGATATTAGTTTGGGTAATTATATAGATAAAGCTAAAAAGTTATATGCTGACTTATCAAGTGATTTGTTAATTGCAATATTCTATGAAGGTAATCCTTTACATGATGGTGGAGTTATTATTCAAGGCGATAAAATAACTTGTGCTGGAGCAGTATTCCCTACTAGTAGTAGTACTAGGATAAATAAAAGACTTGGTACTAGACATAGAGCAGCACTTGGTATTGCTGAAGAGACTGATGCTATTGCTTTAGTAGTATCAGAAGAGACAGGAAGACTATCAGTTGCTATAAAAGGAGAGCTTTTCTATAATTTATCAATAGATGATGTTAGAATGATGTTAATTAATGAATTAAAGCCTAAGACTGTTAGTGAATACGATGAAGAAGAAATAGAAGAGGAAGAGATATATGAAGAAGATAATTAGAAGTATTTTAAAATTTTTTCGTCATATAGGTGCATTTTTTGATAAGTGGATAATTACTCCTATTACTAAGTTAATTCTAAAGATTATAGATTTTTCTAAGAGTAATAGTAAGGGTTTAGAACGACTTATGGGAAAGAAGCAGACCTTAATAGTTATAAGTTTAATTTTAGCTTTAGCGGTCTTCTTTATAATAGATAGTGAAGGTAATACTATGATAGATCAGTATGCTGAAATTTTATATAATCAACCAGTTACTGCTACATATAATGAAGAAGCTTATGTTGTTGAAGGATTACCTGATGATGTTGATATTACTTTAGTTGGACAAAAAAGACATATTTTCTTAGCAAAACAGTCTCCAAATGGTGGTGTTACAGTTGATTTAACTGGACTTAAGCCAGGACAACATAAAGTAACTCTTAAATATACTCAACAATTAAAATCTATTGATTATAGATTGGATCCATCTACTGTAACTGTTACTATTTATGATAAAGTTAGTACTACTAAGTCACTTACTTATGATATATTACATCAAGATAATTTAGATACTAAACTAAATATAGATAGTGTAGAACTTGATAGAAGTGAAGTTATTGTTAAAGGTGCTGAATATAAATTAGATGAAGTTGCTACAGTTAGAGCTTTAGTTGATGTTGATGATTTACCTGAACAAGTAGCAGGAGAGGTTACTTTAGATAATGTTCCACTTGTTGCATATGATACTAATGGTAAAGTAGTTGATGTAGAGATAGTTCCTAAAACTGTAACTGCTAAAGTAACTATATCATCACCTTCTAAGGAAGTTCCTATTGAAATAGTTCCTAAAGGAGAGCTTGCTTTTGGTAAAGCGATTAGATCACTTAGTAGTAATATAGATAGTGTTACTGTTTATGGTAGTGAGGAAGCTTTAGATAAGTTAGATTCTCTAGAAGTAGAAGTAGATGTTACAGGACTTGATGATGATAAAGAGTATACTGTTACACTTAAACGACCTAATGGTATTACTGAGATAAGTGAAAAAACTATTACTGTTAATGTAACATTAGATGATTCTACAACAAGAGAGATAGAGAATGTTTCTATTGCTACTGAAAATTTAGATACATCTAAATATAGGGTTCAAGCCTTATCAGAAGCTGATAGTAGAGTAACAGTAGTTGTTACTGGTAGTAAGTCTATTATTGATAGTATAGATTCATCTTCTATTTATGCTTATGTTGATTTAGATGGACTTGGTGTTGGAGAACATGAAGTAGAAGTTAAAGTTAGAGGCGATGATGTAAAACTTAGTTATGCTTCTAAGACGAAGAAAGTTAAAGTAAGAATTACAGCGAATAATTAAAAAAGAGATTCATTATGAGTCTCTTTTTTAATCATGATCTAGATGATCAAATAATATGCTTATGTCAATTAGACCGGCAATTCCAATTATAATATATACTATTCTTGCTAGTAGTTCATCACTACCTCCAAAAATAGATGCTACTAGGTCTATTTCAAATAAACCTACAAATGCCCAGTTTATCGCTCCTATTATAATTAGAACTAAACATATTTTTTTTAATGTTTCCATAAATTCCTCCTTATAATTTATTACATTCATATAATGGACTAATTTCCTTTGTTTTATTCATGAATATTAAAGCTTTTTTTTTAATATAATTAATTAGAGAAAGACAGAGGTGATAAAATTTGAAAAAAATAAGCTTGACTTTGTTAGTTTTAGTTTGTTTTTTAGTTACTGGATGTGGTAAAACTACTGGTACAGATATTTTAAAAAAATTGGATAAAAAAGTTGATGATGGTAAAGGATATGTAATGACTGCTACACTTGAAGTTTTAAATAATGATGATATATATAATTATGAAGTTGAAACTGCTTATAAGAAAGATGATTATTATAAGATTACACTTACTAATACTGCAAATAGTCATGAACAGATAATCTTAAAGAATGATGATGGAGTTTATATTTTGACACCTAGTTTGAATAAGAGTTTTAAATTTCAAAGTGATTGGCCTTATAATAATTCTCAGATTTATTTGTTGCAATCAATATTAAGTGATTTAAATAATGATGAAAAGAGAACTTTTAAAAATGAAGATAAGAGTTATGTATTTACAAGTAGTGTTAATTATCCTAATAATAGAAATTTAGTAAAACAAAAGGTTACTTTTAATGATAAATTAGAACTTAATGAAGTAATTGTTTTAGATAGTGATGATGTTCCTAATATGACTTTGAAAGTTAAAGATATTGATTTTAGTCCTAGTTTTAAGAAAAACTATTTTGATTTAGAAGAGATTATGAGTACTATTAATATAGAAGAGGAAACTATTACAACTAGTGCTATTGATGAAGCTATATATCCTTTAGCATTACCTGAAGGTACAAAACTTGCTAATGAGGAGAAAGTTGATATGACTGATGGAGAAAGAGTTATTCTTACTTTTTCTGGGGATAAACCATTTCTATTAGTAGAAGAAACTGTTAGGGTCATGGATGAATTTACTGTTATACCTACAATGGGTGAACCTGTTATGTTTATGGATAGTTTAGGAGTTCTCTCTGATAATTCTGTTAGTTTTACAAGTGGTGGAATTAATTATTATTTAGTTAGTGATGTTATGAATCAAGATGAACTCTTGGAAGTTGCTAATTCTATAAATGTTTTACCTACAATGAAATAAGCACGAAAGTGTTTATTTTTTCTTTTGTTTATGTTATATTCAAAGTAGGATGTGATGAAAGTGGATGTTTTGATAATAAAAAAAGAATTGATCAAACAGAAAGAATTAAAATTTAAAGGAAATATTTATCACTTTTCACAAATTAACTTTTGTTATAATTCTAGCAAGATAGAAGGAAGTAGACTAACTAACGATCAAACAGAGGCTATTTTTGATACTTCTAGTTTTATTCCTAAAAGTGATGATGTTATTAAATTAGATGATCTAATAGAATCTAAAAATCATTTTAAGTTATTTGATTATATGCTTGATAATGTGGATAAGCCACTTTCAAAAGAAATGATGATAGAAATGAATAAAATTTTAAAGCGAAATACTAGTGATGAAGACAATCCTAGATATAATGTTGGAGGTTTTAAAGTTGTTCCTAATATAATAGGATTAGTAAATGTTATTAAAACAAGTGCTCCTAAAGATGTTGAAAAAGATGTTGATTTGTTACTTAATAAGTATTTAAAATTAGAAAAAGTTACATTAGAAGATATTACAGATTTTCATGTGTGTTTCGAGAGAATCCATCCTTTTGGGGACGGAAATGGTAGAGTTGGGAGAATGATTATGTTTAAGGAATGTTTAAAGAACGGTATTATGCCATTTATTATATTAGATAGAGATAAACCTTTTTATATGAGAGGTTTAAAAGAATACGATAATGACAAAAAGTATTTAATTGATACTTGTTTGCATTCACAAGATATTTATGCAGATGTTTGTAGAGAGTTATTGGATTTTGAGGTTGATGATTAGATTTATAATTTATTTATCCATAATTTAATAAGCACGAAAGTGTTTATTTTTTCTTTTGTTTATGATATCATTAGAAATGAAACGAAAGGTAATGATGCATATGAAAAAAGATTATTTAAATAAGAAAAAAGGTTTACCTAGTGAAGTTAAAAAAACTATTATAATTATAGTAGTAGCAGTAGTTTTGTTAGTAGGAATGTATTTCTTAACTACAGTAATACTTAATAAAGATAGTGATGATAATTCTAAAATAACAGAGAATGCTATTCAATATGATGAAATATTAGCTGGGGAATCTTTTAATCAAAGTGAAGATGAGTATTATGTAATATATTATGATTCTAGTAATGAGTACTCTGTGATAAGTTCATTAATAAGTTCTTATCAATTAAATAGTAGTGATACTAAATTATATAGTGTTGATCTTGCTGATGGTATGAATAAAAAATATGTAACTGATGGTGATATTGTTACAGATAATGCTAGTAGTTTGAGAGTTAAAGATACTACTTTACTTAAATTTAACAATGGTGAAGTTAGTGAAGTTATTACTGATACTAATGAAATTACAAGTTTTTTAAATAGTTAAAAACTAGCCATAAAGACTAGTTTTTTTGATGTGTGAACGTTTTGTATTAAAGTAAATACTGTATACGTAGTTTTTATTATTTTCTACATTAACATTGTTATTTGTTTTTTAGAAAGACCTGTGGTTTTAACTATATCTTTTAGAGGCATACCTATATTAAGAAGGTTCTTAGCAATAGTTTTTTTCTCATTACTAGCACCTGTTTTTATACCTTGTTCTATTCCTTGTTCTCTGGCAATATTACTATGATATTCTATTTTTAAAGCTTCTTCTTCTTTTCTTCTTTTTTCAGGATCATAAAGTCCTATATTGTCAATATTATCTGTTAATTCATATAATCTTTCTGCTACTTCCATTAACTCTTCATCTCCTTCCGCTAATTTTTTTATTTCTAGATAATCTTCTAACATTAATATTACTAATTCTTTGTCTAATTTAGTTAATTCTTCTCCTTTAAGATACTTATTATAACTTTTCATCATATCTATATGCATCTTTTCACTTGTTTTAGTTTCTATTATATTTTCATTATTCTTCATATAAAATATAGATATATTCTCTTTTCCTAAACATTCTTCAAAGTTATTAAATATATCAAAGTTAATCTGTATTACTTTTATTTTTTTACTATATTCTTCACCTTTACTTAATAATTCACCTTTTAGTTTTCCAAAGTAGGCATCATTTCTCTCTATTAGTCCATCCCAGTATCCACGATTACACTCTAAGTTAATAATAAGCCCTGGTAATTTAAATATAAAATCAGAAACTTTTTTTCTTTCTAGAGCACTTGCTATTTTATGTTCTACATTTTGTTCTTTAAAGTTTTTAATAATAAAATCTTTATCAAGACCAGTTAATTTAGATATTATATCCCCTAAATATAAAAGACAACCTCCCATAATAGCTTTAAAAACACCATCAAGAGTAGCTTCATAGATAAAGTTATTAGATATCATATAATCTCTAATTTTTTCATTAGAGACATTCTTAGGAATATTTCTTTTCCTAATTTTTCTCATAAATTCCTCCTCTCTGCAATATTTATAGCATGCTCTAAAAATCATTGCAAAAAGGTAATTTTTAAAATTCACTGTTTAATCAGGTGTCAATTTAGTAAATTTGCTACTGGAAAATGCGAAATTCACCCTAAAAAACACCATCAATTTACAAAATTCATACTTTTTTCAAAAATCTCATTATTCTCCTTTCTCCATCTTTTATGCATCGCCTCTTATATCAACAATGTATCATGATAGATAGAAGGTGTCAAGATGAAATGTAATATATTTGTACTTGCTTTTGTAGTATCTACATATAGTAGTGTAAAGATATATTAAACAAATTTATTTTCTCTTTAGATATTGTTTTATTTGTGATAAAATTAATATGTTAAGACTGTGGGGTGATACTAATGTTTAAAAAGAATAATAAAGATAAAGAAAATTTGGAAAAAGTAGAGGAACTAGACGATAGTAATGTTAGAGAAATAATTGTAGAAAGAAGAAGTGGTTTTAATTTTTCTGAAGTTATTATTATTATGATAATTGCTATTATGTTTGGTTTCCTTTTAGGTAATATTGTTAATTTTGTTGTGTTTAGTGATAACTCATCTAGTGATAAAGAATTAGATGAATTAGTTACTACTTATGATAATATTATTAATAACTATTATGAGGACGTTGATAAAGAGGAACTTATAGATGCTGGTATACAGGGGATGATTAATTATTTAGATGATCCTTATGCTACTTATTTTAGTGGGGAAGCTAGTGAAGATTTTAATCAAGAGTTAGCAGGTAATTATGAAGGTATTGGTGTTGAAGTAATGCTAAATAATGGTGTTGTTAGTGTGTCTCGTGTATTTGATAATACTCCTGCTTCTAAAGCTGGTGTTAAAGTTGGAGATGTTGTTATTAAAGTAAATGATACTGATATTACTGGTAAGTCTTTAACTGAGGTTGTTTCTATGATATCAGGAGAAAATAGTGGTAATAAATCTAAATTAACTGTTACAAGGAATGGAGAAGAACTTAGTTTTGAACTTGCTAAAGGTACCATAGAAGTTCCTGTTGTAAATAGCGAGATATATGAAAATAATGGTAAGAAAATTGGGTATATTAAAATAGATTTATTTTCTAGTAAGGTTTATAAACAGTTTAATAGTGCTCTTAAGAATTTAGAGAAAAATAATATACAAGGTTTAGTTATTGATGTTAGAGATAATCCGGGGGGTTATTTATCTGGAGTTAAGAGTATTTTATGTTTATTTTTAGATAAGAGGCAAGTATTATATCAATTACAAACTAAAAATAAGACTGAAAAGATTTATGGGACTAAAAAGTCTATTGAAAGGGATTATCCTGTTAGTGTTATTATTAATGATGAGAGTGCAAGTGCTGCTGAAATACTTGCTAGTGCTTTTAAAGAAAGTTATGGTTCTAGAATTGTTGGAATTAACTCTTATGGAAAAGGTACAGTACAATCTGCTAGTGATTTAAATAGTGGTGATACTATTAAATATACTGTACAGAAGTGGTTAACTCCTGATAGTAACTATATTAATGATAAGGGAGTTGTACCTACTGATAGGGTAGAAAATGTTTTACAAGAAGGAGAAATACTTACATTTGATAATGATGTGATGTTGCAAACAGCATTAAGTATAGTTAGTGAATAAAGATATGTAGTGGTTAATTACATATCTTTTATATGTTCTGATGATATTTAATTTTCATAGAATATGATATAATGTTTAGCAATTTATACTAAATTTTATGAAGAAAAATTTGGTATAAATTGATTGTACCAAATTTTCATATATAGAAGGGGAAAGTATTTTTTCTCTTTTTTGGTATTTGTAGTAATAATTGATATAAAGGTGGTTAATTATATAAAATCAAGTAAGAAATACCTAAAATTGGGTACAATTCCCCCTTACCCCAATAAACTACAAATAGTAAATTGTAGTTTATGTTAAACCCTAAGAGGATAGAAAAACTTATAAATGAATTCTTCATTACCACAGTCTTCACAAATAAACTTATGTAGTTTCCTTTTTCTAAGAGTAGTAAAATCAGAAAATATCTTTTGACCTATTAATATTCTACATAACTTAATAGTAGTCTTCTTATTTCTATTAGCAAGTAAACCATAATGTTTAATCTTAGTAAAGTTTTTAGGTAGAATATGAAGTAAGAACCTTCTAATAAATTCGTCTGCAGTTAGTTTCATTATTTTAATCTTAACATTATCTTTGTAGTCCTTATATTCAAAAGTAATAATACCATTACTTATATCTATTATTCTCTCATTAGAAATGGCAACACGAAAAGCATATCTTCCTAGATATTCAATAACATTTTCTGCACTACCTTTAGGTGGTTCAATATAAGTAATAAAAGTTTTGTTATATAAAGGCCTTAAAAAGTCGTTAAACTTTTTAAAATCTTTTAGATAACTTAAACTATTAGGAAATGTTAAATCATTATGAATATTTTTTAACATTCCTAAAAACTTACCTTTAAAAAGGTGAGATAACACTTGAACTTTAAATAGATATTTATCATTAGATTCTATCCATTTATTATTATGTAAGCCTCCACCAGTAACAATAGAATGGATATGAGGATGAAAGTCAATATTACTCCCCCAAGTGTGAAGAATAGAAGTAATACCAACTTTGGCACCTAACCATTTGGGATCTTTAGATAGTTCTAATATAGATTCACTAGTGGCTTTAAATAAAATATTATAGATTAATTTCTCATTATATAAAGTAAGTTCGTTTAATTCACTAGGAATAGTGGTAACAATATGGAAGTAAGGACAATTAAGTAAATAAGATGATTCATTATCAATCCACTTTTCTCTAGCGTAAGATTGGCACATAGGACAATGTCTATTTCTACAACTATTAAAACCTGTGATGGTTTTACCACATTCTTTACAAGTGATAGTATGGAATCCTGCTTCTTCTTTCTTGCACTTTCTTATCTGATTATAAACTCTCCATTGTTCGTTAGAAAGTTTATGAGTTTGTGTATAACTATCTCCATACATTGTAAATATATCTTGGATAGTATAATTAGACATACTTAATACCTTCTAATTCGTTAAAGTTTTGAGAAATGTGGATATAAATAATAGTTGATGATAGATGTTCGTGTCCTAACATAGATTGTAGGGCCAAAAGAGAACCACCATTCATTAAATAATAAGTTGCAAAAGAATGTCTTAAAGAATGGAAAGTAATGTTATCATTAAGATTATATTTCTTTTTTAAAGAAGTAAAATAATTAATAATAGTTTTATTGTTAATGTGATCTTTGTTCTTATATCCTTTAAATAAATAACCAGTTTTATGAGTATATTTTTTTTCTTTATACAATGCTCTTAAAGCTTTAATAACAACATCAGGTAATATAGTAAACCTTTCTTTGTTTCCTTTGCCTAATACTTTAAGTTTATGATCTTTAGAGTAAATATCTTCAATTTTAATAGTAGCGACTTCACTTATTCTAAGACCACAACAAAAAGACAGAAGTAACCAACATTTATGTTCTAAGTTATCTTCATTATTAATTATTTTAAGAAATAGTCCTTTTGTAACTATCTTAGGAAATCTTTTCCTAAGTTTAGAGTTAGGAAGTAATATTTTACTAATACTTCTATCAAAACAAATTAAATAAAAGAATCTAACTGCTGCGAGATTAACATTATAAGTAGTGGCACTTAAACCTTTATCTATGAAGTCTCTTTTGAAGTATTTAATAATATCGTCTATAGTTAATTTACTAATATTAGTTTTTTCATCATATCTGTTTAAAAATCTAATAATAGCATACCTATAGTTTTTAATAGTAACTTCACTTCTACCTCCCATCCTTAAAGTTTCTTCACATTTTTTTCAACCATACCTTTTTATTTTTTTCATTATTCATAAAAAATCTCCCTTCATTTT
>CALVPN010000017.1 GCA_944351375.1 uncultured Bacilli bacterium
TCTATCGCTCATATTACTAATGTAGTAGGTGATGTAAGAGATATTAATTTAATAAGTAAAATCGCTCATAAAAACAATATAATATTAATAGTAGATGGAGCCCAAAGTGTTCCTCATATGAAAACAGATGTTATTAAAGATGATATAGACTTTTTGGTTTTTTCAGGACACAAAATGTTAGGGCCAACAGGAATAGGAGTGCTTTATGCTAAAGAAGAATATTTAGAAAAGATGAAGCCAACATTATATGGTGGTGGTATGAATCAATACTTTGAAGTAACAGGAGAAGTAGAATATAAAAGCATTCCTACAAGATTTGAAGCAGGAACTCCTCCTATCGCTGAAGTAATAGGACTAGGCGCTGCCATTGATTACTTACAAAGTATTGGTATGGATAAAATTTATGAACATGAAAAAGAACTAAAGAAATATCTTGTTTCTAAACTAGAAAGTAATACTAAAGTAATTTTATATAATAAAAATAGTGATAGTGGTATCCTAGCTTTCAACCTAGAAGGAATATTTAGTCAAGATACTGCTATCTATCTAGACCACTATAATATTTGTGTAAGAGCAGGTAATCACTGTGCTAAAATCTTAAAAGATGAAATAAATATTAAAAATACTTGTCGTATAAGCTTATATTTTTATAATACTAAAGAAGAAATAGATAAACTTGTTGAAGCCTTAGAAAAGTCTGATGATTTATTTAAAGTAATACTATAGGAGGAGTAATTATGGATAGAGAACTAAAAAGAGAAGTAATATTAGATAATTATAATAATCCTTATCATAAGGGTTTGAAAAATGAAGAAGGGTATAAAAAAGCGAATACTAATAATGAATCTTGTATTGATAATATCGATATTGAACTAAAAATAGAAGATGGCAAAGTAGTAGATGCTAATTTTGATGGAGAAGCATGTGCTATTTCAACTTCTGCTACCTCAATTTTCTTAAGAAAGATAATAGGGAAGAGTGTAGATGAAGTTAAAGATTTAATAGAAAACTATGAAAATTTAATAAATGAAGGAGACTATAATATAGATAAATTAGGTGAACTAATGGCCTATGATACTATCTATATGCAACCTAATAGAAAACACTGTGCCCTTCTTCCTGTTGATACAATAAATAAGATTCTAAAGGAGGTAGAAAGTGGAGATTAAAGGATTAAATAAAGATAATATAATAAAAATATCAAATCATAAAAAAGAAGAAGACTGGGTCAAAGATTATCGATTAAAATCATATGAATATTTTGATAAAATGAAAAAAGATTTACCATTTGGACCTAAATTTAAAATTAATTTTGACGATATTATTTATTATAAGAGTGCAACTGATGAACTAACTGATGACTGGAATAAAGTATTAACGCCAATTAAAAGTGAACTTGATAATTTAGGGGTGCTTGAAAGTGAACAATATATGGATGGTATGGGTGTTCAATATGAGAGTGAAGTAATTTATCATAACATGATTAAAGAACTTGAAGATAAAAAAGTAATATTTACATCGATTGATAATGCTATTAAAGAATATCCTAATCTTGTAAAAAAGTATTTTGGTAAGATAGTTAAAAATACTGATAATTTATATGCAGCCTTAAATAGTTCTGTTTTCTCAGGTGGAAGTTTTATCTATATACCCCCTCATACTAAACTAAATAGACCATTACAAAGTTATTTTAGAATTAATAGTAAAGGAATGGGCCAATTTGAAAGAACTCTAATCATAGTAGATGATGATAGCCAGTTACATTATATAGAAGGATGTACCGCTCCTACATACGCTACTTCTTCACTTCATGCTGCTGTTGTAGAGATATATGTAGGAAAAAATAGTAAATGCCGTTATACCACTATTCAAAACTGGGCTCCTAATGTCTATAACTTAGTTACTAAAAGAGCATTAGTAGAAGAAAATGGTACCATGGAGTGGATTGATGGAAATATTGGAAGTAAACTAACTATGAAGTATCCATGTTGTATTCTAAAAGGAGATAATTCTACTGGTACCTGTATTAGTATCGCTGTTGCAAGTAATAATCAAATCCAAGATACTGGGGCAAGAATGATTCATCTTGGTAAAAATACTCACAGTAAAATAGTTTCTAAAAGTATTTCAAAAAGTGGAGGGAATGCTACTTATAGAGGAGATGTCAAGATTAAAGAAGAAGCAAGAGATTCTTATTCTATGATAAAATGTGACACTTTAATACTAGATAAAGATAGTATTAGTGATACTATACCTACAAATATAGTTTCTAATAACCAGAGTACTATAGAACATGAAGCGACTGTTTCTAAGATAAATGATGCTAATATATTTTATTTAGAAAGTAAAGGTATTCCAAAGGAAAAATGTGAAGAGATAATAGTTTTAGGATTTCTTGAAGAATTTAGAAAAGAACTACCAATGGAGTATGCTGTTGAATTAAATCAAATTTTGAAAAGAAACTTGTAATTTTAAAAATTCTAAAGAAAAAGAAAGTGAATTTTCAAAAAAGTATAGTATAGATTTTAAGAAACTGGCTATAAATAATAATAAATTGCCAGTTTCTTTCTTTTGCAACTAATTTTATTATGTGTTACTTTAGTGGCGAAAGGAGAGATAAAATGTTAAATAGTTTAATATTAGTTGGTCGTTTGACTAAAGAAATTGACATTAAAGAAACAGAATCTGGTAAGAAAGTAGGTACACTTTCTCTAGCAATACCAAGAAGTTTTAAAAATATGAATGGAGTTTATGAAACTGACTTTGTAAACTGTACTCTTTGGGAAGAAAAAGCTAAAATTACTAAAGAGTATTGTAAGACAGGTGATATTGTGGGAATTAGAGGTAGACTTCAAAGTAATATTGTTAAGACAGATGAAGGTACAAAATACTATTTAGAAGTGGTAGCAGATAAAGTGACTTTTTTATCAAATAAGAAGAAAGACGATGTCAAAAATATCGATAATTAACCTTTTTTAGATTTGTTTTTCAATATTTTTAAAATAATGGTTGACTTTTGCTAGAAAAAAGATTTATATTTTAATAAATAATTAATTAAGGAGAGACAAATATGCTTTTAAGTAAACGTTTAAAAGAGTTGCGTATATCTAATGGATTAACGCAACGAGAGTTGGGCGAGCGTGTAAATGTTACAAAAGTAAGTATTTGTTGTTATGAAAATGGCACGAGAACCCCAACTTTGGACACATTAACAAAATTAGGAAAGGTTTTAGATGTAGATGTAGACTACCTATTGGGGTATGATAGTCCTGTTAAAGAAAAAGGCAAAAGTAAAAAAGTTATTAATATGGCTAAAGAAGAAATAGAGTTTATTACTGAAATACGTAAACTTGAAAATATTCATCAAGCCATTATTGAAAATCCAAAAAGAATAATAGAATTGATAAGTAAGGAATTAAATTCTTAATTTCGTGCTTATGTTGTAAAAAAATGTTAAGAGTC
This sequence comes from uncultured Bacilli bacterium, assembly GCA_944351375.1. GTDB lineage: Bacteria > Bacillota_I > Bacilli_A > RF39 > UBA660 > Onthousia. The sequence continues at coordinate 3,463 of CALVPN010000017.1, forward strand.
TTGTAATTTAAGACTCTTTTAATTATTATTAAAGTAGGTGATTAACTATGATACTAGATATAATTAATAAGAAAGCAAATAACTTTGAATTAACTAAAGAAGAACTAGAAACCATTTTCATGGGCTATCTAAAAGATGAAGTAAAAGATTATCAAATGAGTGCTTTTCTAATGGCAATATGTATTAATGATATGAGTGATAGTGAAATATTCGCTCTAACTGATATCTTTATTAGAAGTGGAGAAGTTTTAGATTTAAGTTTTATTGATGCTATTAAAGTAGATAAACATTCAACTGGTGGTGTAGGAGATAAAACAACCCTAATAGTTGCACCCTTAGTCGCTAGTTGTAATGTTCCCATCATAAAAATGAGTGGAAGGGGATTAGGATATACAGGGGGAACTATAGATAAATTAGAATCAATACCTGGCTTTACTGTAGATTTAACTGAAGAAGAAATAAAAAGGCAAGCTAAAGAAATAGGTATTGTTATAACAAGTCAAACTAAAGACTTAGCACCTCTTGATAAAAAAGTATATGCACTTCGTGATGTTACCGCTACAACAAATTCTATTCCACTAATCGCTAGTAGTATCATGAGTAAGAAAATAGCAGGTGGTGCAGATAAGATAGTAATAGATATAAAAGTAGGTAATGGCGCTTTAATTAAAACAGAACAAGAAGCAGAAAGACTATCAAGTCTACTTATTAAGATAGGCTCTTATTATCAAAAAGAAGTAAGAACAGTTATATCTAATATGGATAGACCCCTAGGACATAATATAGGAAATAAATTAGAGGTTTTAGAAGCAATAGAATTTTTAAAAAATAAAGAGAAAGGACCTCTTTTAGAACTTTCTATAGATCTTGCTACTAAAATGGTTTCTATGGGTAAAGAAATAAGTGAGAGTGATGCTAAAAAAGAAGTAATAGAAAATCTCGAAACAGGTAAAGCCTTAAATAAGTTTATAGAGTTCGTTAAATATCAAGGTGGTGACTTAGAAAGCTTAACTATAGAATCTAAAGTTTATAATATAAAAGCTAACAAAAGTGGAGTTCTAAAAGATATTAATGCTTTATCAATAGCAAAATTAAGTGAAAGCCTAGGCGCTGGTCGTAAAAATAAAGAAGATAATATAGATTATAATGCTGGTGTAATAATAAAAAAAGAAATAGGAGATGAAGTAAAAGAAGGAGACATCCTTGCTAATCTTTATACAAACATTGATAATCCAAAATTCAATTTAGAAAAAATATTTGAAATTTCATAAAAACATGTAACTTAAAAAATTGATGCTAGAAACTAACATCAATTTTTTATTTTCAATAGATAAATTTAATAAATTATAGATCTTCCTTATCAAATATTAATAATTAGTGATTTGTATTACTTTTCTTCCTATGTTAGAGTGTATTTACTCTAAAGAAAGGAGAAACTTTATGAATAAGAAACCAAGATTTATCCCACTACTATCAGATACAACTGCAAAAGTATTAATTAAAGATGAACACTATAGATGGTTCTATGAGGATATTATTAAATATCTTACAGGAATTGATTTAAGAGGATATAAGCTAATAGATAATGAACTTAATAGTGGTAATAAAGTTAAAGACTATAGAACTGATTTAATCTTTGAGAAAGGAAAGCATCTTGTAAATCTAGAATTAAATCAGTTTGTCTATAGATATACATTAGTAAAGAATAGATCGTATGCTCTTCGCCTAGCCGGTTATGGATATTTATCAGGAGAAGATTATAAAGAAAGATATGTAACCCAAATTAATTTAAATAATAAGATTGTAAATAAATGAAAAAAGGAAAAGAATATCTTAAATTATAAGTTACAAGATCCAAAATATAAAAGAGTATTAAAAAATATAAAAATAATGGAAATATATCTTTTAAATTACAAAAATATAGTATATAATGGAACTAACAAATACGATACTTGTGTATCAATGCTAACAGCTACGTCTTTTAAAGAGTTAGAAGAAATAGTAGGAGATTTAGAAGAAGGGAGAAGAATTATGGAAAAGTTAAAAGAATTAGGATTAGATGATAAGTATGGAGCATATTATGATGCCGAGATAGTAAGAAAGAAAGAGATAAATTCTGCAAGAAGTGAAGGTTATACTGATGGTAAAAAGGAAGGAAAAAAAGAAACATTAATTTCAATCGCTAAAAATCTTCTTAATATGAATCTGTCTATTAAAGATATAATGAAAGCGACAGGATTAAAGAAAAAAGATATAATGTCATTAATGTAAATGTTTTTAATAAAATTTTAGAAAAGTCACAAATTTACATTTGCTTTTAAGATAGTATTTAAAACTTCTTGAAAAATATATTATCTTTTGTTATACTTGCTATAAGGTAAGGTGATTATATGAGTTCTAAAAAAATGAATCAAAGAAGTCAAATCAAAAGAGGAAAGACAAAAAGAAGTGAAGATAAAATGGACAAAGCAATGAGTGATATAAAGAAAATTGGTATTATCTCTTGTTGTTTAGTAGCAGTATTATTAGTTGTTGGTATTTTTGTTAATCAAAATGAAAGTTATGCAGCTGGTTTTTTACAACAACTTCCAGATAGCTTTTATTCAGGCATGACTACAGAAAAACAAATTTTAATAAGTGATATATCATTGCCTAAAGAGTTTTATGGAACTAACGGCAATGAAAGATTAAGCTATATATATTGTATGGATCATCGCTTAGGTATGATGGGTGCTACACCTGAAAGACCAGATCTTGCTCATTTATATGAAAAAGGAAGTTCTGTTAAAGAAACATATTCTTTAGATTCTAGTGGACGTAGTGCTACATACAATGGTTTAATCTATATTTTACAGAATGATTCTATTACTGGTGATGGTGCTAAAGATTATTATTTAACACAATTAGCAGTATGGTGGTATTTAGATAGAGCTAATGGATTTAGTGATGATTATAATTATACTTCATATGATTTAGGTTCTGCTACTCAAAGTGAAGACGGTAAATATGATACTTATGGTAATTATGCGTTATACAATAACTTATCAGCTGCTGATAAAGATGCTATTCTGGCAGATTCTACTTATGGTAGATATGTAGTTAATCTAGTAGAAGGAGCTGTTGCTAATCAAAATAACTATAATACATCTCTTGGTAGTCAAGATATTTCTATAGATACAAGTAATATCACATATACATTAAATAATGATTATCTTGAGACAAATGTAATCAGACCGACAAGTTCAAATACAAGTCTTGAAAGTTATTCAATCCAAATAAACAGTTCTGTTGGTAAGGTTGAAATACTAGATGAAAATAACATGCCTATAAGTAATAATAATATTAGTGCTACTCAAGGATTTAAATTGAGAGTGCCAATTAGTGAAGTACAAGCTGAAAGTTTTAAAGCTAATATTACAGTTACAGGTTATTTTGCAAATTTCTATGATGCTTATGTTTATAATCCTAATCCATCTGATCACTCTGGGGTACAGTTACAAAGAGCTTTACTTGGACTTATAGAAAGGCCATCAGCTCCTACAACTGTTAATTTAGAAGCACCTTCTATTAATGTTCCAGATACAAACAGTACATCATATATAGTATATGGAGTAGGTGCACTTATTATAGTTGCTGGTATTGTCTTAATAGTTATGGCTAAAGGACCAAAAAATGCAAAGAAAAAATAGAAACATAAAAAGCCAACTCTTTAAAGTTGGCTTTTTCTTCCTTATAGTAGGTATTTTAGTAATAGCTAGTACTCCTTTAAATATATTAAAAGGAGAAGTGTTTGAAGAAATGAGACTTGCTATCTTTCAGTCTAATATTAATAGTGAAAATACAACTATTAATAATGTAAATACAGAAAACTTGAGCGTAACTCCAGAAAATACAGAAATAGTCAAAGAAAATGATAAGAAAGCTAACTATTCATATATAGGACAATTATCAATACCAAAAATAAAATTAAAAAGAGGCTTTGTATCTAAAGAATCAAAATATAATAATATAGAACATAATATAACTATCGCTAAGGAAGCAGATTATCCAGATGTACCTATGGGTAACTTTATATTAATGGCTCATTCAGGTAATGCTTATATTTCCTTTTTTGATAAGCTATACAAATTAGAAATAGGGGATGAAGCAAGCGTTAGTTATAATGCAGTTACTTATAATTACCGTTTAACTAATATATATAATCAAGCTAAAACAGGTACAGTAGCAATATATCGTAACCCAAATGTTAAAACCTTAACCTTGATTACTTGTACTCGTAATGATGATTATAATCAAACCATTTACATTTTTGAAGAAATATAAGAATAAAAAGGAGAATAGATATGGATTTAAGTATAATAGAACAAATAATGACATTTATAACCCTTCCGTTTCAATCTTTTTTAACGATTGAAATACTATTAATCTTTATCATTCTCTATATATTTCTTTTATATAATGAGAAAAGACAAAGTAAGAAAGTAAAAGTTACTTTAACTGCCTTAATTATTTTCTTCTTCTCACTATTAGTATTTTACTTTTCAGACGATATAATAAATGTATTAAGCGAAATTATTAAAACTATAATGAGATGTTTCTATTTTCCAAATATTGTCTTTTATATTCTAACAGTTATAATCTCTTTAATTATACTAATATATACAGTACTTAAAGAAAGATTAACTAGATTAAATAAAATCATAACTTACACTTTTACTATAATTCATCTTTTCTTATTTACTAACTTTATATCACTTGCCATTACAAATAATTTATCATTAATAGATAGTACTAATATCTATCAACATGATCAATTGTTTGTAATAGTTTTATTCAGTCAAATTATCTTTATACTTCTAATTATATACAAACTAATCTATCATTTTTGTTATATTAGACATGAAAAATTGAAAAATAAATAATAAAATGCTATAATGTCTAGGAAGTGAGGTAATTATGAAAAAGAAATTAATTAAACTTAAAGATAAATTAATAAAAACTATAAAAAGAATAAAAGATGAAAAGATTATAAGCAGTTATTTAAAAAATAATCGCTTATTTATTGTCTACATAGTAGTATGTGTCCTAAATTCTACTTTACTTAGAATATTTACTATGCCAACTATGGAAAACTACCTATCATTTAAACCAATAATAGCAGATCTTGCGGTTGTTACTATCATAGGTTCTTTTTCATACCTATTCAAAGGTAAAAAAAGATATATTTACCTATTAGTATGGGCAGTTATTTTTACAGCAATATGTACTATAAATTCAGCTTATTATACATTCTATACATCGTTTGCAAGTGTATCTATGTTATCTCTTACACAATATATAGGAGAAGTAGGAGATGCTGTTGTTGAAAACGTCTTACAAATTAAAGATTTAGTATATATTCTACCTTTAATTTTCTTTATATACTATTACCATCGTCTTGCTAAAAAAGATAAATATAAAATATATAGTAAAACAACTCGCATTAAGAAATTTAAAAATACAATTATAACAGGAGCAGTTATCCTATTTCTTTTCATAATTTCTTTATCAAGTCTTGAAATAAGTAGATTTGTAAAACAGTGGAATAGAGAATATATTGTTATGAGATTTGGTATTTATATGTATCAAGGTAATGATATCATAGCAAGTATTCAGCCAAAAATATCTGCCATGTTTGGTTATGATGATGCGAAAAAAGAATTTAATGAATACTATAAAGATAGAAAAGATGAACAAGACTATAGTAATGAATATACTAATATCTTTGAAGGACGTAATGTCATTGTAATTCATGCTGAATCTATGCAAGATATTGCCTTAAATAGAACTTTTAATGGAGAAGAAGTAACACCTAATTTAAATAGGTTAATTGAAGAAGGATTATTCTTTACAAACTTCTATTCACAAGTAAGTGTTGGAACAAGTAGTGATACAGAACTTACTTTCAATACTAGTTTAATGCCAACCCAAAATGGAACTGCTTTTGTAAGTTACTTTGATAGAACTTATATTGCAACACCATCATTAATGAAAGAAAAAGGGTATTATACCTTTAGTATGCATGCTAATAATGCAGATTTTTGGAATAGACGTGCCATGCATGGATCTTTAGGTTATGATAAATTCTATAGTAAAGAAATATATGATGTTGATAAAGAAAATGTTATTGGTCTAGGTTTATCAGATAAAGAATTCTTTGCCCAATCAGTAGAAAAGATAAAGAAAATAAGTGAAGAACATGAAAAATACTATGGATTATTAATAACATTAACAAATCATACCCCATTTTCAGATACTGATAAATATGGAGAATTTGCAGTTACTATGAAAACAACAGTTACAAATGAAGATGGCACTACAAAAGAAATAGAAGCACCATATTTAGAAGGAACTAAACTAGGTAATTACTTTAAATCAGTTCACTATGCTGATGCCGCTTTAGGAGAATTCTTCCAAGCAATGGATGAAGCAGGACTTCTAGATAATACCGTTGTAATACTTTATGGTGATCATGATGCAAGACTTCCAAGAAGTGATTATAACTTAATGAATAACTATGATCCTGTTACTGATAGTGTTAAATCTAAAGATGATGAAACTTATGAAGAATATGATAGTTTTGATTATGAATTAGATCGTAAAGTACCATTATTAATTTGGACTAAAGATGGTAAAGTAAAAGGTAAAGTTGATTATACAATGGGTATGTATGATGTTATGCCTACTATTGGTAATATGTTAGGATTTTATAATGAATATGCTCTAGGACATGATATCTTTGAAACTAAAGAAAATAATATTGTAGTATTTCCTAATGGTAACTGGATAACAGATAAGATGTATTATAATAGTCAAAAAGGAGAATATAAACTTCTAAAAGATGAAATTATAGATGAAGATTATATTAGTAAGAATAATGAATATGCTGAAAAGTTATTAGATGTTTCTAATAAAGCGATTGTCTTTGATTTATTTAATCCAAATAGTGAAGAAAAAGTAAGTGAAGTTAATAAAACAGAAGCAGGAGAGAATTAGAAGGGAGTAAACTATGAAACTAAAGAAAAAAGTAAAAGTAATATTAGTATTAGCGATTATATTAATAATAGCAGGACTAGCATTCCTTGCTTATGAAAGCATACAACCTAAAGCAACAAAGACTGCCAAAGTTGAAAATGAAATAAAAGATTATGGATATACCCTAAAATCTACAAGAAATGATAGATATAAAAAGATGTTTCAAGAATTACAAGACATTTTGAGTAAGAAAAAAGTTGATGAAGAAGCTTATGTTGAACAGATTAGTAAGATGTTTATAATGGATTTCTATACTTTAAATGATAAACTTGCTAATACAGATGTAGGTGGAATTGATTTTGTACATGCTGATGCTAAAACTAATTTTTTAGAAAAGGCTGAAGATACAGTATATAAGTATGTAGAAAGTGATATTTACGGTAATAGAGACCAACAATTACCAGAAGTTACTGAAGTAACAGTTGAAAAGGTTGAAAATATAGAGTATACTATAGGAACAGATTTTACGGATGATAATGCTTATCAGGTGGAAGTTTCCTTAAAATATAAAGAAGATATGGATTATCCTACTAAAGCTACACTTATCTTTGTACATGAAGATAATAAACTATCTCTAGTAGAAATGGAATAATATCTTCTTTTTCTTTAAAATGGAGTGATTTTATATGAAAGTAATATATCCAGATTATGAAAAATGCTTAACAAATTTAACTAATTCAATTTTAAAGTATTTTGATATAACACCATATCATAAAACATTAAAAGAATTAGATAGAGTTTTAGAAGAAAATAATTATGATAACATTGTATTATTAATCTATGATGGAATGGGATCTAATATTTTAAGTAAAAACTTAAATGAAACCTCATTTTTAAGAAACCATAAAATAGGAGCTATTAAAGCAGTATTCCCACCAACTACAACAGCATCGACTACAACTCTTTTATCAGGATTAAATCCATGTGAACATGGTTGGCTAGGATGGGATTTATATTTTAAAGACTTAGACGAAACAGTTACTATGTTTTTAAATACTAAAAAAGATACTGAAATATTAGTATCTGAAGAAAACATTGCCCATAAATTTTTTTCTTATAGTAATATTATTGATTTAATAAATGAAAAATATAAAGCCTATCAACTAATGCCATTTGGAAATAATGCTTATAAGAATTTAGATGATTTAAATAATAGAATAATAAATTTATGTAAAGATAAAAGTAAGAAGTTTATCTATGCTTATTATGATGAGCCAGATTATACTACTCATATAGAAGGTACTGATTCTAATATTACTGTAAAACTATATGAAGAGATTGATAAAAGTACTAAAGAATTATATGAGAAATTAAAAGATACTAATACCCTTGTTATAGTAACAGCAGACCATGGACATATAAACTCTAAAGATATAACATTAAGTGATTATAAAGATATATTTAGTTTACTAAAACATGATATTTCTATAGAAGGTAGAGCATGTGCTTTCTTTATAAAAGATGATAAACATAAAGAGTTTGAACAATTATTTAATGAATACTTTAAAGATGATTTTATTTTATATACTAAAGAAGAAGTAATAAAAAATAAATTGTTTGGGAGAGGTAGAGAAAATAAACATTTTAAAGATTCTTTAGGAGATTACTTAGCAGTCGCTATTTCAAATAAATACTTTAGATATAATGAAAACTCTGTGAAGTATACTTCTATGCATGCAGGTTTAACAGAAGATGAAATGTTAGTTCCATTAATTGTAATGGGAGGGAAAATAAAATGAATTATGAATTAATTGCCATGGATTTTGATGGTACTCTTTTAAGAGATGATAAAACTATCTCTCTAAATACTAAAAGTATTTTGAAATTATATAAAGACTTAGGTTACTTAATAGTGGGTGTAACTGCAAGAACACTAGAAAGTATAAAGGATGTATTACCATTAGACATTTTTAATTATCTTATTATAAATAATGGAGCATCTATTTATAATGTCAATGATAATAGCATGATTTATCAAGGAACTATTGATAAAGAAAGTGTTAAAGATATTACAGATGAAATAGAAGATTACTGTGATCAAATAGATTATGTAACTGACAATGTTTATTATACCTATTTACAAAAGAAAGAGAGTAACCTTGAATTTATTAAAGATATTGATAGTGTAGATGAAATATGTGAACAAGTGACTAGAATAAATTTATTTTTAAAAGATAAGACTAAAATTACTTATTATTATGAACTAATAAAATCTAGATATAAAAATATTAATTGTTTTATAATGCAAGATTCTGAAAGTACTGAGAAGTGGCTTGTTTTAAATCCTAAGGGAGTAAATAAAGCAAGTACCTTAAAAGAATTAGGTAAAATAGAAAATATAAGTTTAGATGAAATGATTTTCTTTGGCGACGGACTAAATGACTTAGAAGTAATGAAGGAAGTAGGCTTAAGTGTAGCAATGGGTAATGCTTTAGAAGAAATTAAAGAAAATGCTAAAGATATTACTAAATCTAATAATGAAGATGGTATAGTAGATTATTTAGATAAAAAACTAAATAGACAAAAATATAATTAATTCTAAAAGGTGGTGATATAATGGAAAGATTACAAAAAGTAATAGCAAATGCAGGAATTACATCAAGACGTAAAGCGGAAGACTTAATTAAAGAGGGTAGAGTAACAGTAAATGGTGTTATAGTAACTGAACTTGGTACTAAAGTAACTAACAAAGATATAATCAAAGTAGATGGTAAAGAAATAGAAAAAGAAAAAAAGGTTTATTATCTACTTAATAAACCAAGAGGTATTATTACTAGTGTTACTGATGATAAACAAAGGAAGACTGTAGTTGACTTAATACCATGTAATGAAAGAATCTATCCCGTGGGTAGACTTGATTATGATACAACAGGAGTCTTATTACTTACTAATGATGGAGAGTTTGCAAATATACTTATGCATCCAAGTGATTTGGTAGAGAAAGTATATATAGTTAAAGTAAAAGGTATTATTAAAGGAGATGCCATTAATACTATTAAAAAAGGTGTAACAGTAGATGGTGTTTCTTATGAGAAAGCTAAAGTTAAGTTAAGAAAAACAGATTATAAAACAAATACTTCTATGCTTACAGTAACAATACATGAAGGACGTAATCATGAAGTTAAGAAGATGTTTGAAGCAGTTGGTTTTCCTGTCTTAAAGCTTAGAAGAGAAAGAGAGTTTATCTTTGATTTAAAAGGATTAAAGAGTGGGGAATATAGAAAACTAACTCCTAAAGAAGTAGCAATCGTCTATAGTTTGGCAAAAAAATAAGAGCAATAGTCGCTCTTTTTTATTATTCTTCTATTTCAATCGCTCCAGTAGGACAAGAATCAGCAGCATCTCTTACTTCATCTTGAAGTTCTTCTTTTACTTCTTCTATCTTTGCTTCACTTAATCCTTCATCATTAATTTCAAATACTTCATCGCATATCGCTGCACATGCTCCACATCCTATGCAAGCATCTTTATTAACTTTTACTTTCATTTTTATCACCTCTCTTAAATTATATCTTATTTTTCTCTTTTTGCCTACTTTAAATTTTTCAAATAGTATGATATCATTGAAGTATATAGTAAAGTAGGTGATATCATGGGACGAATGGATAGGTATGATAATTCTAATAAACAAAAAGTTAGAAGCAGAACTGAGAAGAACCAAGACTTATATAATGATTTAGGTAATCTAGAAAAATATACTATGCTTACAGATGTATCTAAAATAGAAGCAGTTGAACTAGACGCAGCTAAAAAGAACTATCGTACTAGAGAGGGATATCACAGTCTGAAAGATTATGATATAAATATAGAAGAAAAGCCTAAAGAAAGAAAGGAATTAGATGAATTTAATTTTTTATATAATAATGAACATAAGACTTATGATATTAATAGAGTATTAGAAGAAGCGAAAGAGTTAAGAGAAAAAGATAATTTGGAGAGAAAGAGAAAACTTCATAATGAAAAATATAATATATTAGAAAGTAGTGAAGAAGATTTAGAAAAATTTAAAGAAGAGACTAAATTAAGACATAAACCTATTGAAAATGAAGAGGAATTAGAAGAGTTGATTCATACTATTACTTCTAAAGAATTAAGAGAAGAAATAGATAAAAGTGAATCAGATGATAATACTAATACTTTACTTGGGGATTTAATGGCTACAAATGTGAATGAAGAAGTATTAAAGCCAATTGCTACTAAAATAGAAGATAATAAAGTAGAAGATAATACTAAAAAAATAGATAAAGTTAAAGAAAAGACTATGTCTTTGAAAGATCAGATAGACAAGTCATTTTATACTAAAAGCCTTGATTTAAGTGAGGAAGACTTTGAAAGTGATGATGAAGTAGTAGCAAAACCATCTAAAATATTAGGATTTTTAAAAGTTATCTTATCATTAATTTTGATATTGGCAGTTGGCTTTGGAGTATATTATGTAATTACTAATTTTTAAAAATATAATAGACTATCTAGTCTTTTTTCTTTTTCATACTTTTATTATCATTAGTTTTATGATAAACTTGAAATATAAACAACAATATTGATAGGGGGAATAGAAATGAATTTAAACTTTGTTTTAAATGATTATGTTTTGATTTGGAATTTGTTATTTAATGCCTCTATTTCTTCTAATGTTCAGGAATTTAAACAGAAGTTGTGGAAAAACTATCGTCACAGTTACAATGCTTTATATAAAGAAGAGGAACATATTTTAAAAGATCCAAAAAACTATATACCAGATGATGATACTGTTTTTGATATGGTTAAAAATAGTGAAATGTATCAAGAAATAAGAGAAGAAACTGAAAAATATCGTTTAGAACTTTTACATACTTGGGATACTTTAAAAAAGGAATTAAATAAGAATTTTAAAGAAATATTAAAATTTGATATTAAATTATATCATGTTTTAGTTGTTGATAAAAAAATTGATATAATTGGTATGACAATACCAAAGAGTAGAAGAGTTAATACTATTACTTGGGGCAATAGAAGTGATAGTGATGATTATATACTTGCTATCATCAATATAATTGAACATATTGTTAGAAAAGAGCTTATTAATTATCAAGAGGAGTATAAAGATATAGTAGATGCTATTATAGAACTTGCTATTGATAATGAACTTACTTCAAGAATTTTGAAAAAGAGTGTTTATTTGCGAGGAGATAATTCCCTAAAATTTTTAAAAAGGCAATTATATCCTTACTTTCTTATGTATCTAGGATATTCTAAAGAAGAAATTTTAAATAGAATGTTAGCTGATAAGATTGTTTTTGAACTTGATAAATATACTTTTGAAAGACAACTTGCAACAGTAGATTTAAAAGCATTTATTGATTTTTGTATTAAAAATCAACGTCATATTTTAAAAATAAATGAACTAGAAATAATTTAAATATTTAGATGGAGGCTAAGGAGTATGGACAGCAAGTTAAATTTGTTTTTAGAAAAAATTAATCTAAATAAAGATTATTTTGATTTTTTTAAAAATTCTACTTTAGATAAAATAGTTGTTAATAAAAATAGAAAAAGTTTTTTAGTTAAAATAACTATAGATAAGTATTTGCCTAAAGATATATTATCTAACTTAATAGAAAATAAGCACTTATTTTCTCCTGATTTAACATATAATTTTACTGTTAGAAATCCTGATAATAAAATACTATTAGATTATTATCCTTATTTTTTAGATATCTTAAAAGAAAGAGATAAAATAAAATTAATTGATGTTTATAAAGATTCTTTGGTTTATGAAGATGATACATTGAGATTTATCGCCTATAATAAAAAAGAAGAAGATAGATTAAAAGAAATAACTAATGATATAAATAACTTCTATCATAATATAGGATTTAATGACTATATACCAATTATTTTGAGAGAAGATAACATAATTGAAGAAATAAGTAATGAACTTTCTAATGTTGTTATTCCTGAGCCTATTAAGACGGATGTTATTAAAGAAGAATCTAAACGTTATAATAACAGTGGTACTCCTAGAAGAAGAAAAAGTACTGATGAAGGATGTATTTTAGGTAAAACTATTGATTGTGAATCTATTAAGATGAGTTTATTATTAGGTGAAGATAATGATGTAACTGTAGAAGGATATATTTTTGGTACAGATTATTTTGAGTCTAATAAAACTAACTTTAAGATTATTACTTTAAAAATAACAGATGAAACAGATAGTATTGCCTGTAAAGTGTTTTGTAATGAAGATGAAGAGTATGTTAGACTTTGTAAAGCTTTAAAAGTAGGAACATGGCTTAAGATTAGAGGATATACAAAAATAGATTCTTTTGCTAAAGATGAGTTAGTACTTAATGCTAGGGATATTATGCCTGTAGAACATGTTGAAGAAGAAATTACTGATGAAGCTAAAGAAAAAAGAGTAGAACTACATGCTCATACGATGATGAGTCAGATGGATGGAGTAGCAGATGAAGTAAAACTAGTTAAGCAAGCGATGAAATGGGGGCATAAGGCAATTGCAATTACAGACCATAATGGTGTACAAGCCTTTCCTCATGTTTATAACTTAGTAAGAGATTATAATAAAGGTAAAGAAGAAAAAGATAAGTTTAAAGCCCTATATGGAACAGAACTTGTTATGGTAGATGATAATGTAGATATCGTTATTAGACCTAATGATGGTAAATTACTAGATCAGACTTATGTTGTTTTTGACTTTGAAACTACAGGATTTAATGCCGGTGGTGCTGACTCTATTATTGAAATTGGTGCAGTTAAGATGAAAGGTGGAGAAATCCTTGAGCGTTATGATGAGTTAATTAATCCAGGAAGACCTTTACCTGCTAAAATAACAGAGATAACTAATATAACAGACTTAATGTTAGAAGATAAAGACAATGAAGAGAATGCTGTTAAAAGATTTATTGAATGGTTTGGTGACTTACCTATGGTTGCCCATAATGCTAAGTTCGATGTTTCTTTCTTAGAGATGGCTTATAAAAAATATAATCTAGGTGAGTTTAAGAATCCTGTTATCGATACCCTAGAATTATCAAGAACCCTAGATAATAACTATGCTCGTCATGGTCTATCTGCCTTAGTTAAAAGATATAATGTTCCATGGGATGAAGAGAGTCATCATAGAGGAGATTACGATGCTGAAGGTACTGCTTTAGTTCTATACAAAATGTTAGAGAAACTAGATAGTAGAAATATAGAGACAATGGAACAACTTTCAAATATAGTAGATTCTAAAGAGATGTATAAATATGGTAATACTAATCATATCAATATCATCGCTCTAAATAAGAAAGGACTAAAGAATCTATTTAAAATAGT
>CALVPN010000018.1 GCA_944351375.1 uncultured Bacilli bacterium
TCTTTTCACCTTTCCCTCACGGTACTTGTTCACTATCGGTCACTAGAGAGTATTTAGCCTTACGGGATGGTCCCCGTGGATTCCGACAGGGTTTCACGTGCCCCGCCGTACTCAGGATACTCCAGAGAGATGAAAGTATTTCGCATACAGGGCTATCACCTACTACGGCCACACTTTCCAATGTGTTCTACTATACAATCATTTTTTTACTCTCATACAGGAGTCCTACAACCCCAGACGAATCTGGTTTGGGCTGTTCCCCTTTCGCTCGCCACTACTAAGGGAATCGATTTTTCTTTCTCTTCCTCCGGCTACTTAGATGTTTCAGTTCACCGGGTTGCTCTCTCTAACACTATGTATTCATGTTAGGATAACAGTGAATTACCACTGCTGGGTTCCCCCATTCGGAAATCTCCGGATCGAAGCGTACATACAGCTCCCCGAAGCATATCGTTGTTCGTCACGTCCTTCATCAGCTTCTAGTGCCAAGGCATCCGCCATGCGCCCTTACTAATTTAACCACCATTTGTTGATATTACTATCCTAATTTGATGAGATTTAAATAACTATACACTTAATAAATATAGTTATTTGTTATATTAAATGCTCGTGATTTAATATAACCACAATATCTAGTTTTCAAAGAACTAAATCCCTGAGAGAAAATATTCTCTCAAAACCAAGCAAAACTTGTCAATTCGTTGTCGGTTAAGGAAATATACTCCTTAGAAAGGAGGTGATCCATCCCCACCTTCCGGTAGGGATACCTTGTTACGACTTCACCCCAGTCGCCGATCCTACCTTCGATGGCCCCCTCCTAAAAGGTTAGGCTACCAGCTTCGGGTATTATCGACTCCCATGGCGTGACGGGCGGTGTGTACAACACCCGGGAACGTATTCACCCCAACATTCTGATTTGGGATTACTAGCGATTCCAACTTCATGGAGTCGAGTTGCAGACTCCAATCCGGACTGGGACTGGCTTTGGAGATTTGCTCCACCTCGCGGTATTGCGTCTTATTATACCAGCCATTGTAGCACGCCTGTAGCCCTAGACGTAAGGGGCATGATGATTTGACGTCATCCCCACCTTCCTCCGGTTTGTCACCGGCAGTCTCTTTAAGGTTCTCAACTGAATGTTAGCAATTAAAGATAAGGGTTGCGCTCGTTGCGGGACTTAACCCAACATCTCACGACACGAGCTGACGACAACCATGCACCACCTGTCACCGCTGTCCCCGAAGGGAAAACTCTATTTCTAGAGCGGTCAGCGGGATGTCAAGTCTAGGTAAGGTTCTTCGCGTAGCTTCGAATTAAACAGCATGCTCCACCGCTTGTGCGGGTGCCCGTCAATTCCTTTGAGTTTCAGCCTTGCGACCGTACTACTCAGGTGGGATACTTAATGTGTTAACTTCAGCACCGGTTGCCCGACACTTAGTATCCATCGTTTACGGCGTGGACTACTAGGGTATCTAATCCTATTTGCTCCCCACGCTTTCGTGTCTCAGCGTCAGTGATGGCCCAGCAAGCCGCCTTCGCCACTGGTGTTCCTTCTAATATCTACGCATTCCACCGCTACACTAGAAATTCCACTTGCCTCTACCATACTCAAGTAACTCAGTTTCAGTAGCGAACTGGAGTTGAGCTCCAGGCTTAGACTACTGACTTAAGAAACCGCCTACACACGCTTTACACCCAATGAATCCGGATAACGCTCGCTCCCTACGTATTACCGCGGCTGCTGGCACGTAGTTAGCCGGAGCTTTCTTGAAAGGTACCGTCACTCCTAAGTCATTTCCTACTTAGGTCGTTCTTCCCTAACAACAGAAGTTTACAATCCATAGGACCGTCATCCTTCACGCGGCATTGCTCGTTCAGAGTTTCCTCCATTGACGAATATTCCTAACTGCTGTCTCCCGTAGGAGTCTGGGCCGTGTCTCAGTCCCAGTGTGGCCGATCACCCTCTCAGGTCGGCTACGCATCGTCGCCTTGGTAAGCCATTACCTCACCAACAAGCTAATACGACGCAGGCTCATCTTCAAGCGAAGCTTTAAAGGCTCCTTTTAATATATAAGGACGTATCCAAACATATATCATCCGGCATTAGCAATCATTTCTAACTGTTATTCCAGACTCGAAGGTAGATAACCCACGTGTTACTCACCCTTTCGCCACTAAGTGGGAATCCAAGTCCGAATCAGTGCAAGCACTTCATCTTCATTGGGCCACTTCGTTCGACTTGCATGTCTTAGGCATGCCGCCAGCGTTCATCCTGAGCCAGGATCAAACTCTCAATAAAAATATATAAAAGTTTAATTATTATAATTTAATCCCGACAACTCAAAATTGACGTTTTGCTTAGTTTTCAAAGAACATTTTTGCTTTTTCTCAAGATGCGTTATTAATATACCAAATTGTTTTTATTTTGTCAACACTTTTTTTTATTTTTTTATCGACATTTTTCTTTGATATATTTGACACCGACAATTAATGTCAACGCTTCTCCACTATACCAATTTAAAACCTTTTTGTCAACACATTTTTTTAATTTTTTTAACTTTTTTTGTTCACAATCAGTTCTAAATTTCAGTGACGTTTTCTAATATATCAGAGCTGTTTTTTTATGTCAACACTTTTTTTGATTTTTTTAATATTTTTTTTGATTTTCTAAATATAAGTAATATTTTACCCAATTTTCAATCTCTTTATTATTAAAATAATTCTTTTTATTTCGTATTTCATTTATTAAATTATTTAATTGTTCTTTTATTATGTAATCTATTTCTTTAGGATATTTAAATTTGTTCTTATGATAATTGTATTCGTTTTTATCTACTACTTTAAAAGCTCCACTAGAAAAAACTCTAACATCTAAATCATAATCAATATATTTTATAGTATTATCTTCTATTATTATGGGGCTTGCCATATTACAATAATAAGATATCCCTCTTCCTTTGTATTGACCAATGATATTGTACCATTTGTTTAAAAAGAAATATAAAATAGCTGGTTCTTTTGTTTTCCAGGTATGACCATCTTTTTCTGTAACTGTCGTACAATTATTAGCAAATATTAAGACTCCTTTTTTGAAATCAAAATTTAAAAGTGTCGCTTCATCCCATGCTTTATAGATTTGCCCATTATGTTTATAACTATGTATTTGATACTTATGTCCTATTTTTAATTTTTCCACTTTTTAACACCTCCTTTATCAATTAAAAGAAGCAAGCGATGCTGCACTTACTTCTTTCCAAAATATCTTATACCCCAACATCCTATTAATAATAATATTATAGCAAGAACTACCCAAAAGACAGGATTAGATGTATAAGAGGATAAAAAATCATTTATTTTTACAGTTAGATCGTCTAATGTGTCTTTTAAATTTAGAATTTGCATTTTATCACTCATCTTCCCTATCTACTTCTTTAACAACTTTTGCAGTCTTTGTTTTTTTATTTCTAGGCTCTTTTATATTAGTACTTATTTCTACGCTAATATTACTACTTTTTCTTAATATGAAACTATTAATTATATCTAAAATAGCATAAATTATCATAAAAAGGCCAATAATTTGGGTAACTACCACAGCACTTGTAAATGGATTAAATAAGATTACCACTCCACAGATTAAACATAATATAGCCATTATTAATGATGGTAGAAAATATCTATTATCTAGATTTTTTAAAACAAGGGCTTGTTGTACTTTGAAAGAACTACTTATAATAACAGCAATACCTACAACTATTGGGATAATACTACCAATAAACTCTGGTACTGTTACTAAAAATATTCCTGCTACTATACTTACAATACCATAGACTATATTTAATTGTACAAAAATATCTCTAGAACCATTTCTTAAAAAGTTTATTATGGCAATAACACCTAATGCTATTAGGACACCGCCTACTAAATAAGATATACCTACTAATGTCTCACTTGATTTAAAGAATAATAATAATCCTAGTAGTAATAAAAATATTGAACTAAGCAAAGATGGCCAAATTACTTTTTTAATCTCTACTTTCATCTTTAACCTCCTCTTTGTTATAGTTTATCACACTTTTAGTATCTTGACTAGGTTCATTTTCTTCATGGTCTATATAATAGACTGTACTTATATTTTCTGTTTTAGTTAATCTTTCATATATTAAAGGCTTTTTACGACCAAAGAATTTTAAAAATATTTCAAAATAAGTATAAATTGTGAATAAGATGTAAAATAATGTTATAAGGCCATTAATATATTGATTTAATTCTATAAAAATAATTGGGCCAAAGACTATTCCTAAGTAAAGTATTACTTGTCTTATAAATATAGATAGGTGTTTATGTTTGTTTTTACTTTCTAATTTTATTTTGACAAGGTATTTTCCTAAAGTATGGGAGGTTATAGTAGGTAAAATTACATAATAAATTGCTGTCATTATTATTAAAGGCAACACAAAGTCGTTAAAGTTTAATAAAGCAAGCATTATGAACATTATAGTTGCAAAGATAAAGATATCTATTAGGAAAGCGAGAAAGCGTCTATAAATTGAGACTACTTTACCTCTTTTATAAGATAATTTATCTATTTTGTCTCTATCTGGTAAAAATATAGTAACAATTGGGGTAATTAGATAACCTATTAGTCCTCCTAAGGTATTAATTATTAAATCATCAACATCAAAAAGACGATATGCTTTAGGGTAAAGGCCATAAAGACCTGTAAGCTGAGTTATTTCAAAGTATAGACTTAATAGAAATGTATAAATGATAGTAGTATACCATTTTTTCTTAAAGTAATATCTTAAATAGATTCCAAAGGGTATGGTAATTGCAATATTAAAGAGTGTTGTATAAACTATGGGAGATTTTAGGAAAGATAAAACTCCACTTGTCTCTTTAAAAGCTTCTACAAAGTCACCTACAAAATCAAAAGGTATAAGTTGAGGTATTTTGGTTGGCATCATTAATACTTCTTCTTTACTAGGTAGAGGTAATATTACAAGAAAGTAAGCAGTTAATAAATAAAGAATAAAGGTATAGACAATACTACTTCTAATTAAAGGTACTGATCCATATTTATGATATTGTAATAATAGATATGGTAGAGTTATTAAGAATGCTAGAAAGGGGAAAATAAGGAAAGCTGTTTTTATTGATTCTAAATATACTTCCATAAATTCTCCTAGAATAATTCTAATACTTCATCAAGATTAATAGCACCATTAAAATATTCAGTTAGTTTTTCTATAAAAGGAGACGTTTGATTATTCTTTTTTAATAGTTTTGTTAAAGAGGTAATAGCAATACTTCCCTCAACAGTATAATGTTTCTTATAAACTTCAGCTTCATTCTTATTAGTATATAGTAAAACTCCATAACTATAGTTACGACTAGTTTTACTATTACAAGTTAGTAAAATATCTCCTAGGGCACCATAACAAGTAGAAGTACTTTCTTTTCCTCCTAGTTTAGTTACTAGGTCTTTAGCAAAGGTATATATTTTTGTTAAGTAATAAGCATTAGTTGAGTCACCCCTATATTTACTATTAATACTTCCCATTAGTATTGCTAAAACATTTTTAATAACACCATATAATTCTAACCCAATATAATCATCTATTACTTCTATTTCAACATTAGTATCTTTAAATAGTTTCAATATTAATTCTTTAGTCTTCTCATCTTTAGTACCAAGTGTTAGTCCTGCTTTACTATTAAGGATAAGTTCTTTGGCAAAAGTTGGTCCTGCAAGATATGATACTTGTCCTTTTAAACCTAACTCTTCATATATTTCTGTCATTAAAAGATCTGTCTCTTTCTCAAGGCCCTTAGATACTAATATTACTCTACTATTATCAGTTAGATAGTCTTCAATTCTTGTTAGAACCTCTCTTACATGATTACATGGAACTGCTACTATAATTAAATCTGAATTATTTAAAGCAACACTCAAATCCATAGTAACATCTAGGTTGGAAGCTAATTCTATTCCAGTTAAGACTCTATCATAAGTGTTATTATTAGTTATTTCTAAATATTCTTCTTCAAAAGCCGTCCAAAAGACAATATCGGCTTTACTTTTTTCATGTAATAAATTTCCAAGAGCAAGACCAAAGGCTCCTGTTCCTAAAATTGTTACTTGCATATTATCACCTTCATATTAATGATACTAATATCTTCTCTTTTTGACAAGAAAAATAATCTTACTAATTTGTAAGATTATTACTTAATATCTGTTCCGCCAAAGATTGATATACAGTTAATTGTTAAAGTTGAAACCTTCTTTTTGTCGGTTGTGATTGCTTTATTTTCATTTCCTCCAAATAGTGAGAAAGAATTAAATTTTACTTTAAAATTATCATTTACAAAAATACTAGTTCCTCCAAAAATAGAATAAGCATTAATAGTTATATCTTCTTTTAACTCTAATCCTCTTAAATCTAAATCTACTCCACCAAAGATACTATAAATATTAGCACCTTTAAAGTTAGAATCTGTTACTCTTTCTTCTAAACCACTAAAGATACCATAATAGTTTTTTAGATTATTATCTTTTCTTTTAAAAACTTTTTTTACTTTTAGACTCTCTATTACAATAAATATTCCTATGATTATTAAAAGAATAGGAAAAAAAGCGTCATCTAGTGGATCTTTAATAATATTTAGTTCTTCTAATAAAAACCAAGTTCCTAAATATAAAACAGTTGTGTTTGCAAGAGTAAATTTCTTACCTTTTATAATATAGTATAGAGATGATGCCATTAAAACTAGAGGTATTAAATAAGAAAAATCAATACTAAACTCTGGAGCGATTATTGATATTAAAAATAAAGCTCCTATTAAAATAAAAATTAAACCTATAAACATATTTATCACTCCTTTCTTAAATTATATAAGACTTAAATATTATTATCAACTGTTATGTATAATTTAGTCTTTTTAGTCAATACTATTTTTGGTCACATAACCAGTAGTCAAACGACCATAATAGTTGTTAGAATTAATTTGAGGGCGATAAAATGAAGAAAGATGGTATTGAGATAGTTAAGATTGAGGACAGTGCATATTACTTTAAATTAGGTTCTTTACTTAATGAAAGAAAAATAAGTAAAACGAAACTTTGTCAAGACACAGAAACTGATTATAAAGTTATTACTAGATATATAGCTGGTGACTTAACTAGACTAGATATTAATGT
Source organism: uncultured Bacilli bacterium (assembly GCA_944351375.1). Classification (GTDB taxonomy): domain Bacteria; phylum Bacillota_I; class Bacilli_A; order RF39; family UBA660; genus Onthousia. The sequence continues at coordinate 7,199 of CALVPN010000018.1, forward strand.
TTTAGAAAGACTTTGTAATTATTTTGAATGTGATATCTCAGATATTGTTGAACTCAAAAGAAATTTTTTTAAGAAAAAAGCCTAAGTTTAATTCTTAAGCTTTTTTCTTTTTAGGAATAAAGTGTTCTATTCCTTTATATTTATCTCGTTTTTTAATATAGAAGTAACCTAAAATAGAGAAAGTTACTGCTCCTATAAAGTTAACTATTAAATCTTCCATGGTATCAATTAATCCTATATCTAGATAACCATCAGATATTGTTATAGTGTCATCACCATAATGAATTGAAGTCTCATCTATACCTGTAATTATTTTAGGATCAAAAGCATTGGCATTTGTTAGATTAACTGATGATATTTTATTTACAACAGTATCTTTTTGCATATCAGTACTTAAAAGACTATCAGCGGTATATTCAAAGAATTCCCATGCTACTCCTACAGTCATTGAAAAACAAAATGATACTAGTGCTACAAAGATAGGACTTAATTTAATATGAAACTTATCAGTTCTATTTAAAATGTCAATTAAGGAAAATCCTATCGCTGCTGCTAGGAACCCATTAAGGGTGTGAAGTATAGCATCCCAGTTAGGAATAATATTATAGAAATTTTGAATCTCTCCTAGTATTTCTGCAGAAAATATAAATAGAAGGATGATTATTTCTAAAACGTTAGGAATGCTTACTTTTAACTTATCTTCAATAAAGAAAGGTATTACAAATAATACTAAAGTTAAAATACATAAGAAGACGTTATGATAGTTTCCCATAAATATTTCTCTTATTAAACAGAGAATAACTAAGAATCTTAAAATCGTATAAAAGATGGCTACTTTTTTATTTTCTTCTTCCTTATAATATTCTACTAATCTTTTTTCAAAGTTTTTAAATCTTTTTAACATACACTTACTCCTTTTATATAATTATAGTTGATATTTTATTTTGTGTAAAGATATGATACAATATGAAATATGAAAAGAGGTGTTAATCTATGAAATTACCAATTGTAGCGATTGTGGGAAGACCAAATGTTGGTAAAAGTACTTTATTTAATAAAATTGCCGGTAGTCGTATTGCTATTATAGAAGATACTCCAGGGGTTACAAGAGATAGACTTTATGAGGAAGTAAGTTATTTAAATAAACCTTTTTATCTAGTTGATACTGGAGGAATTGACCTAGGGGATGAAAAGTTTAATGATGAGATAAAGATGCAAGCTGAAATTGCTATTAATGAAGCTGATGTTGTTATCTTTGTTGTGGATGCTAAAGATGGTATTACTAGTAATGATTTAGTTGTTAGAGATATTTTAAGACGTAGTAATAAAAAAATTATTGTAGCGATTAATAAGATGGATAATAAAGATAGTTATGATAATATTTATGACTTTTATGAACTTGGGTTTAATAATTATATTCCTATTAGTGCGATTCATAATACTGGTTATATTGAACTTATGGATGAAGTTACAAGTGGATTTAAAACTAAGGATGAAAGTGATGTAGATGAAAGGTTAAAAATTGCAATTATCGGTAGACCTAATGTTGGTAAGAGTTCTTTAACTAATGCTATTTTAAATGAAGATAGAGTTGTTGTTAGTAATGTAGCAGGTACAACAAGAGATTCTATTAATACTATCTTTAAATATCACGATGAAGAGTTTGTTTTGATTGATACAGCAGGAATGAGAAAAAAAGGTAAAGTTTATGAGAGTGTTGAAAAGTATAGTTTATTTAGGTCAATGAACTCTATTGATAAAAGTGATATATGTCTTTTAGTAATTGATGCAGAAGATGGTATTAAAGAACATGATAAACATATTGCAGGTTATGCGATAGAACGTGGTAAGGGATTAATTATAGTTGTTAATAAATGGGATGCAGTGGAAGATGCTAACATATCAGAGTTTAAGAAACTAGTTAGAAGTGAATTTCAATTTGCAACTTATGCTCCTGTTGTCTTCTTATCTGCTTTAACTAAAAAAAGGATTCATACTTTAATGCCTGAAGTATTAAAGGTAAAAGAAAATATTAGTAGAGAGATTAAGACTAGTGTTTTAAATGAAGTTATAGAAGATGCTTATAGTTTAAACCCTGCTCCTAGTTATAAAGGTAAAAGACTTAAGATTTACTTTGTTAGTCAAACAGGAGTAAAACCTCCTAAGTTTACTTTTAGAGTTAATAGTAAGGGGTTAGTACATTTCTCATATGAAAGATATTTAGAAAATAAATTAAGAGAGAATTTTGAACTTGAAGGTACTCCTATTGTCCTTCAGTTTAAAAATAGAAATGGAGAGTAATTATGTTATTTAGAAGAGTTGACCCTAAAACTGAGTTAGAAGGAATTGATAGAGCGGTAGAGATTTTAAATGATAGATTTCAGAAGAAGCTTATTAGTTTAGAAGAATTTAATAAGAAGTCACTTGAATTTGGAAGAAGGAAAGCTAAGTGTTTGAAAAAGTTAGAAAAAAGTAACAAATAGAAATAAACCTCATACTATAGAAGTAGGAGGTTTTCTAATGTTTGGAGACAGTTTTTTTAAGAAAGTTGAACAAAAGACTAATGTTAATAAAGATACTATTTTATCGTTAGCAGATAAATTACAGAAAGGTAATATGAAGGATGAGAAAGTACTTTCGGAAGTAGTTGATGAGATTGCTAACATGACTGGTAAAAGTGTAAGTAGTGAAAAGAAAGAAAGAATAATAAAAACGATTATGCAAGATGAAGTTCCTGATAATGTTGATAAGATGTTTTAATGAAAAAAAGTATGAAATTTATAAATTGGTCCTAATTTTTAGGGCCAATTTTTGATTTCTTTTAGAAGAATTTAGTAATCTGTCGTCCTGTTTTACTTTAATTTTCAAAATTCTCTCTTTGCATTAATTTTTTCCTTGTGTTAGAGTTTAGACATCTACGTAGAAATATTAAGACGAGGAGGAATTTTATATGAATGATGAAATAATAAAGTTTAAAAAGGGGAAAACTTTAATAATGATTGCAGAAGGTGATCCTTTAGAGAAAGTTATGAAAGCCAGTAAAGATAGTAAAACTGATAAAGATACTGATGTTAATAATTATACTGAACCTAATGATGATAAAGTAAAAGAAGCAATAGAGAGTTTACAAGCAGATGGAATAGAAGATCTTTATTTATATTGTAGAAAAACTACTACATCAAGTAATTATAATAAAAAGAAACTGGATAAAGCTTCTTACACTGAAGGACTTGACAGAGGAATTGATATTGGTCTTGATTTAGGAGCTAAAGAACAAAAACACTCTATTGCCAAGGCTATGTATAACGATGAGTTATCACTTAATAAAATTGTTAAATATACTGGTTTAACTTTAGAAGAGATAGATGATTTAGTTTCATTTAAATAAGGATAATATAAATTAATGAAACTTATTAAAAAAAAGACAAATAAAACTGACTTTTTAAATATAGAACTATTAAAATCTGAATATTATGATAAGGGCTATGATGATGGTATTAGTGATGGTGATTATGATGCAAGAATAGAAATTGCAAAAAGTCTTCTTAAAACAAAACTTTCAAAACATGAAATATTGAAAGTTACTGGTGTTAGTCCTCAGATATTAAAAGATTTAAGTTCGTAATACAACTTTTTATTAAAGCCTTAATCGTTTTTAAGATATACTTTTTATTAACATCATCTAATTTATAGATAGAGATTAAAATATTGGGAAGTTTAATTATAAAGTTTTTTGATATTTCATCTAGAGTTGTTAAGTTAGTAGATTTTAAAACTGTGAAAAGAGAGTCTATAAAGATTTCTCTTTCTTTTTTGGAAAGACTACTAATAAAATCATTTATAACTTTATTAGTGTAAGCTGTACCATCTGATAAATCCTTTAAGATTATGAAGTTGTTATCTTTAACTAACCAAGAGAAAGGGTCATGTTCTAATATGCCTTTTTCACTACTCTTTATTATCTTATAATGTTCATTAGTATAAAGAAGCATGCCTATAATAGAAGATGATGGTACTACTTTCTCAATTTTTTCTTTAATACTTTGATAATTAGAAGTAGTTAAAAATTCTTTTATGAAGCCAGGTCCATCATGAGAATATATCTTAATTATTCTTTTAGATAATTCCCTATTTAAATTACAGCCTGCATATACTGCTAGATTACCCCCTTTAGAGTGTCCTCCTATATAGAACTTTCTTGGTATTAGTTTAGTTATTTTTTCTACATAGTTTAGAGCCTCTTTTTGAGCTGGTACTGGTAACATAAAGGCCATATTAAAATCTTCTTTCCAACCTGTAAGAGTAGAATCTGTTCCTCTAAATGAAATATACATAGTATTATCAGGAAGTAAGAAAGTTACAGCAGAGAACTGTTTTTCTATTAAATCATTAGTATCTTCTACATAAAAGCATAGTTCTACATCTTTATAACGATTACTTGCTATAACTCTTTTAATAAATTCTTTATTCTTTTTAGTTTTTGTAGACTTAAGAATACTTAAATCTTTTAATCTGGTTTTAGTACTTGGAAAATGTAAGTAAGATAAATATGCTAAGATGAGACTATCTACAATATTAAAAGCTTCTTCAGTAAAAGACTTTTGATTTTTTTCTAAATAGTTTAAAAAATTAGCCAAAATTACTCCTTTCTTTCATAAAAACAAATTTTATGAATAAATATTTATTAGAATAAGAGAAGAAAGAAGGCTGTGATGTTTATGGAAAAAACAGAAATTATTAAAAATATTGCTTTAAGAAGTGGTGGTGATATTTATTTAGGTGTTGTTGGAGCGGTTAGAACTGGTAAGAGTACTTTTATTAAGAGAATGGTGGAAACTTTAGTAGTTCCTTATATTGAAGATGAATATGAAAAGAAAAGAACACTAGATGAGATTCCTCAAAGTGCTCAGGGTAAGACTATTATGACAACAGAGCCTAAATTCATTCCTAATCAAGCTGCTAAAGTTAATATTGATGATTTTAGTTGTAATATTAGATTAGTTGATTGTGTTGGTTATGTTATTCCTAATGCTAAAGGGGCAAGTGACGATAATGGTCCAAGGATGGTTAAGACTCCTTGGTATGATGAAGAGATTCCTTTTGTAGAGGCTGCTGAAGTTGGTACTGAGAAGGTTATTAAGGATCACTCTACGATTGGTATTGTTGTTACTACTGATGGTTCTATTGGTGAGTTTAATAGAAGTGATTATTTAGAAGCTGAAGAGAGAGTTATTGAAGAATTAAAAGCGATTGGTAAACCTTTTATTGTGGTGCTTAATACAACTCATCCTACTCTACCTGAAACTGAAAGACTAGCTGAATCTATTAAAGAAGCTCATAATGTTCCTGTTTTACCTATTAATGTAGATCAAATGAATGAAAGAGAAATGATTTCTATATTAAGAGAAGCTTTATATGAGTTCCCTGTCCTAGAAGTTAAAGTTAATATGCCAGAGTGGATTGCTATTTTAAATGCTAATAATGATATTAAACGTAAATATATTGATGTTATTCGTGAAAGTGTTATGGAAGTTGATAAGTTAAGAGATATTGAAAAGATTACAGAGCACTTTAGAAGTAATGAAGTAATAGAGAAAGCTTATTTATCTGATGTAGATCCTTCTACTGGTATTGTTACTATTAATTTAGAAGCTCCTAATTCTTTATATAGTGATGTATTAAGAAGTATTGTTAAAATTGATGTTACAAGTAAAGCTGGGTTATTATCATTATTCCAAGACTATGAAGAAGCTAAGAGTGAATATGATCAGATAAAATATGCTTTAAAGATGGTTAAACAAACTGGTTATGGTGTTGCTACTCCAACGCTTTCTGATATGAAATTAGATACACCTGAGATTATTAAACAAGGCCCTAGATATGGAGTTAAACTTAAAGCTGTTGCACCATCTATTCATATGATTAGAGTTGATGTTAATTCTACTTTTGAACCTATTATTGGTAGTGAAGTTCAAAGTAAAGAGTTAATTGATTACTTAATGAGAGATTATGAAAATAATCCTAGTGAGATATGGAAAAGTGAAATATTTGGTAGAAGTTTAGATAATATTGTACAGGAAGGAATACAAGCGAAGATTAATTCTATGCCAGATAATATTAGATATAAATTGCAACAAACTTTAACTAAGGTTGTTAATAAAGGCTCTAACAACATGATTGCTATAGTTCTCTAACTGAGAACTTTTTTTGTGTCTATAATAATATTAGAGTGTTCTATCAACTTTAGATATTCTTTTAGACTTAGGGTATCAACATCTATTTTATTTTTAAACTCTGGGAAATCTGTTTCATCTATTAGTTTTAGGTATACTTTTACTTTATCTTTAATAAGTACTCTTAAGTCTACTTCTTCTGAAAAATCAAAGGTGTCTATCTTCTCAACTTTTAAAATGGTCCCTACGACATTATGGTGATAAACATCTACTTCATAGAATCCCGGTTCTAAAAGATGATATTTATGATTATAGTTTAAAAAGATATGTTTAATTTTAGTTATTATTTCTTCTTCTGTTAGACTCTTTAAATTAATTGGTAATATTAAATAATATAAGATATCGGATTTAATAATTAACTTCATGAAACTTCACCTATTATAAGGTATGAAAAAAGACTTAAATCGTGTCGACGCTTAAGTCTTCTATAATCTTTATTATTTTATCTTTACCTTCTTTTGTTATGCTTGAGAAAATAACTAAATCATCTCCTACTACTAAATCAAGGGTATCTGTAATCTGTTTTTTACATTTATCTTTTTTACTTGCTCCTATTTTATCAGCTTTAGTCGCTACTATAGTTACAGGAAGATTATAATATTTTAAGAAGTTATACATCAAAACATCATCTTCTGTTGGCTTATGACGAAAATCTACAATCATAAAAACTCTTTTAAGTTCTTTTCTTGTTTCTAAATATTCTTCAATCATTTTTCCAAACTTTTCTCGTGTTTTCTTACTAACTTCAGCATAACCATAACCAGGTACATCTATTAGATAGAAATCACTATTTACTTCATAAAAGTTAAGGGTTTGAGTTTTACCAGGATGAGATGAAGTTCTAGCAAGATTTTTCCTTCCTAAAAGTGTATTTATAAAACTACTTTTTCCTACATTACTACGACCGACTAATAAGAATTCAGCTTTTTTATCTTCAGGATATTGACTACGTCTTGTAGCCATTATTTTAAGTTCGGCTTTAGTTATTTTCATTATTTAGCATCTCCTTTTTTAGATATTGTTCTGTTACATAATCAATATCGCTAATAAGACTTTTTGCTTCCTCTACAGTAGAAAGTCTTGCTCCACTTGCTTGTGGATGACCTCCTCCATTGTATTTTTCTGCTATTTTGTTAATCTCTGGTCCTCTACTTCTAATATTAACACGGATATTATTATTCTTAACATCTTCAGTTACGATAATCCAAACTAAAACTTCATCTATAAAATTAAAGTTATTAATCATATTACCTGCTGAGGCACTATCGGCTTTAAATTTAGTAATAATATCGTTTGTTAAGATAATATAGGCAACACCATTTTCTGTTACTTGCATATTTAAAGAGATATATCCTTCTAATCTTACTTCTTTTAGTGGTCTTAAATAAAGATTAGTATAGATATTTGATAATTTAAATGGATATTTTGTTAAATATGTACTTACAAGATTAAAAGTTTTTGAGGTGGAGCTATCAAATAAGAATCTATTTGAATCTGATACTAGTCCATAATATAGAAGTTTTGCTATTTCTTCACTGCATTTTAATTTAGTTTGAAGTAATAGTTCCATCAAAATCTCACAAGTACTACTGGCACTATCATCGATGTACTCTAGTCCACCAAAGTCTTCAATAAAAGGATGATGATCTATTTTAATAGTCATACTTGCTTTACTATAATCTTTATAGTCTATTCTTTTTTTATCAGGAGTGTCTAAAATGATTAGAAGAAAATTATCATAGTCTTCTAATTTATCAAGATGTCCCATATAAGAAAATTTTGATGAGCCATTACCTACAGCATAGACTTCTTTATTAGGAAATGTTAATTTAATGGATTCTTTTAAAGCAAGTTGGCTTGCTAGGCCATCGGGATCTACTCCTATATGTCTTGCAATTACTATTGTTTTATATTTTTTTATCTCTTTATATATTTTTTTAAACATAACTTCATCCAATCTAACTAATTAATTTAAGGGTATCTAGAGCAATCATAAGTTCTTCATCTGTTGGAACTACATAAACAGGGATAGTTGAATCATCACTACTAATCTTTTTAAATTCTCCCATTACTTTGTTAGCTTCACTATCTAGTTTTACACCAAGACATGCTAAGTTTTCACAAACTTTTTTTCTAAATGGCTCACTGTTTTCACCTAGTCCTGCTGTAAAGCAGATAACATCAGCTCCCCCTAATAATACATAATATTCTGCGATATAGTTTGTAACTGTTCTTGTGTATTTTAAGAATGCTCGATTTGCTTTATTTCTTTCTTTTTCATCATCACTATCCATTGCACTTACTATATCTCTCATATCACTACTTATTTCACTAAGTCCAAGTAGTCCTGATTTTTTATTTAAATCATCTATTACTTCTTTAGCATTTAATCCTTCTTGTTCCATAACATAAGTAATAATAGAAGGGTCAACATCACCACTTCGTGTACCCATCATTATACCTGCTAAAGGAGTGAATCCCATTGAAGTATCAACACATTTACCATCTTTGATTGCAGTAATAGAACCCCCATTACCTACATGACAACTAATTATTCTTAAATTATCTCTACCAAGTTTTTCACTGATGGTTTTAGCAATATATCTATGACTAGTACCATGGAATCCATATTTTCTAACTCCATGTTCTTTATACCAAGAGTATGGTACTGGATATAGATAGGCTTCCTCTTCCATAGTTTGATGAAAAGCTGTATCAAATACTCCTACCATAGGAACATTTGGTAATACTTCTTTAAATGCTTCTATTCCTAATACATTAGCAGGATTATGAAGTGGAGCAAAGTCTTTAAAAGCGATTAAATCATTAACTACTTCATCTGTTATTAAGCATGACTCTTTATACTTATCTTTACCATGAACTAAACGGTGTCCTACTCCATCAATTTCATCTAGTGATTTAATAATATTAAGAGTAACTAATTTATCAAGTAAAATTTTAACAGCATCAGTATGAGTTGCAAGTTCTGCTTCTGTTTTAATTTTTTCTCCATTATATTTAATCGTATAACTACTACCATCTATACCAATACGTTCAAATAGTCCACTGGCAATTACTTTTTTATCATCCATATCAAAAAGACTAAACTTCAAAGAACTACTTCCTGCATTAATAGATATTATTTTCATATATATTCCTTCTTTCTTTAAATCTACTAGTATTATACTATAGATTAGGATTTTTTCAAAGTATTAGGCAAGAAAGTTCATAATAAGAGCCGTTATGAGGTCCTTTTCTTTAGGATTTGATTCTGCTATTAAAAGAGTTAAGGCAGTTAAAGTGTTATTATCAATTACAAGAGCATTATCTTTATAGAGCATATTATAGTAGTTTAGAAAGTAGATAAACATAGTTGCTGCTATACGTTTGTTACCGTCTATAAAGGCATGATTTTTAACTGTCAGATATAAAAAGTTAGCAGCTTTTTCTTCAGTAGTTTTATATAATTCTTCTCCATCAAAAGTCTGATAAATAGTATCTATAATAGTCTTAAATCCATTATCTCTTTCTAAAGCAAAGATATCACTACTTTCATTAAATTTAAGGGTATTTATTACATTCATGCATTCTTCATAATCTATTTTCTTTAAACTTTTATTAGTTCCTTTTATTTTTAAAGTTTTATGGTCATAATCGTCTAATAGATCTAAAGCTTTAGTATATGATGTTATTACTTTTAAAACACTTTTAGCATCAATACTTTCAAGTCTATTATCTAATCTATTTGCAATATCTATTAATTCAATAGTTTTTTCTAAAGCTTTAAGTCTTTTCTCATTAACGGCATAACCTTTAATTAGATAATCTTTTAGTATTTTATTTGCCCATTTCCTAAAGGCAACACCATTTTTTGATTTAACACGATAGCCAACACTTATTATTACATCTAAATTATAATAATCAACCATATGAGTTTGTGTTTTATCTTCTAAGGCACCATGCTTAGTGGTATTCGCAAATTTTGCGACAACCACTTCTCCTTTTAATTCTTCTTCTAAAGCATTATTAATATGTTTCCTTATAGTTTTATAATCTCTATCAAACAATTTAGCCATTTGTTCTGTATTTAACCAAACAGTCTCATC
>CALVPN010000019.1 GCA_944351375.1 uncultured Bacilli bacterium
TGGCATCTTTTGTAATGATTAATCTAGCTGGTAAAGGGTTAGAGTATTCTCTGTGTATCAATAGATTAACACATAATTCTCTTGCTATCATATCTCTTACATTTATTCTTTGATCATTTTCTAGATAGAACTTATCACTTAAATGTTTTGCTATAAAACTTACTAACCTTTCATAACTTTCTAATAAATTAGTTTTTATATCGTCCCTATCATCATATCTATCTATATCTTTTACTCTTAATATAGCATCAGTTCTATAATATGATAATGCAGATGCTATTACTTCATCTTTACCAAACAATAATAGTCCTGCTAAATTAATTCCTTCTTTACCTGTTTGTAAATTTTTTTCATATAAAGATGCACTTCTTAATAGTTCCATATCATTCATAGTAGCCCAAGGGTTATTAGCAGTTCTATTTACTGCCATTTGTCTTGACTTTTCTATTAAATCTTTTCTTAAATCATCTAAAGTAGCATATGGATATATTTTATTTTCAATATATGTACTACTTTTTCTTATATACAGATTAGAAACTAAAGTAGTATTATTAGTAATATCATAATCTCCATCTTCATTTCTATCAAAGATTTTACCTGCTGATTTATGAACATCAGAGCTTTCATATACATAGATATAAAGAATAATTTTGTCATCAACACTATATTCTTTCATTTCTAAATGAACTGTTGGAAATATTTTTTCAGGATTATTACAAAGATTTGCAAAATCTTTCTTCATACTTACAATATAACTTTTATAAGTACCTATTACTTTACTATCATCATTTACACCTAGGAAGATATGACCTCCATTTCTATTTAACATTCCACATATTGTTTCAAATAGCGAACTAGGTAATTTTTCTTTAGCTTTTTTAAATTCTACAGTAGTACTTTCTCCTTCTTTTATCTTTTCATATAGATTTTCTGGTAATTTAGATAACATGCTTATACCTACACACATATATTATACAACATAAAATTTATTTTTAAACTAAAAAGATAGGCTCTTTAGGCCTATCGAATAAGTTATATTACTTATTTATTAGTATAACTTCCACTAACTTGATTTAATCCGTTTTGTACTAAACGTCTAGTGATTTCACCACCAACAGAACCATTAGCACGACTAGTAGCATCTGGTCCTAAATTAACACCAAATTCATTAGCTATTTCATATTTCATTTTATCAATAGCTTGTTTAGCACCAGGAACTCTCATTTTCATAGAACCAGTGTTCATATTGTTGTTCATTTGTTTCACCTCCTACACTAGTAGAATGTGAAGTTTTTTTAATTTCATACATTTTTTTTATTGGTAATTTCTACCTATAAAACATTTTCATAATTATTTTCTTCTTTGTAAATAAAAGTATTATCTATTGTTTCTTTTAAAATCTCTTCAAAATTAATTTTAGCTTCTTCTTTTAAAGTTTCTTCTAAACTAGGATTAATTACTGGATGTTTTGGTACAAAGACTGTACAGCAATCTTCATAAGGTAAAATACTTGTATTATAAGTATCTATTTTTTTAGCAATATCTATTATCTCTAACTTATCTAGACATGCTACTGGTCTAATTACTGGTATATTAGTAACATTATTTATTACATACATACTATTTAATGTTTGAGAAGCTACTTGTCCAATAGATTCTCCATTAATAATTATTTTAGCATTATATTTTTTACATAAAGCATCCATTATTCTATACATCATTCTTCTCATAATAGTAATAACATAGTTAGGAGAAACACTTTTGTAGATTTCTTCTTGGATTTTAGTAAATGGAACTATGTATAGATTTATATCATTTGTATAAACTTTTAATTTTTTTACTAAAGTTATTACTTTTTCTCTAGCTTCTAAACTAGTATGTGGTATGGCTTCAAAGTATACTGCATCTACTTTTATTCCCCTTTTCATAGCAAGAAATCCTGCAACTGGAGAATCAATACCACCACTTAACATTAATAATCCTTTACCTTGAATACCACTTGGATATCCTCCAAGTCCATTAAAAGCATTGTAATAAATATAAGTGTTCTTCTCTCTTATTTCAACATGAATAATAACTTCTGGATTATTAACATCTACTTTAATATTATCCTTATTTTTTAAAACTATACCTCCAAATATTCTTGATAATTCCATACTTGTTTTAGGAAAAGATTTATCACTTCTTTTAGTTTCAACTTTAAAAGTTTTAAAATTTTCAAGTTTTATTGTTTTAATTAATTCGTCTTTAATAGAATCCATATCACTATTAGTAACATAGGCAATATGATAAGAATGTATACCAAATATACTATGTGTTTTATTAATTATAGTTTCTTCGTCTAACTCATTATAATGAATATACATTCTAGATAAATCTTTTTCAATTTCAACATTAAAATCTTTTAATTTGTTTTCAATATTTTTTGTTAAAGTCTTAACAAAAAAATTACGATTACCTTTTTTAGTTGTTAATTCTCCATATTTAATTAATATTACTTTTTCCATAATGTTTTCTCCTTTACAAATCTAAGCTGTTATCATCTAACAGAAACTGTTTTAATCCCATTATCACAATTCCTTTTTCATTTCTCCATAATTTAATATCATTTTCAACAATTATTATTCTTTTAAAGAAGTCATCTATTTTAATTAAAGATTGCTCTTCTTGTTCCATTTTTTCTTTAGTAGGGATAGAATAAGCTGATTGAATATAATATCTGTTACTTCCTTTATTACATACAAAATCTACTTCTAATTGTTTTCTCATCTTTTTGTTATTTTTATCTTTTGTGGTATATTCTACTACCCCAACATCTACATTAAATCCTCGTACTAATAGTTCGTTATAGATTATATTTTCCATTAAATGATTATCTTCTTGCTGTCTGAAATTAAGTCTAACATTTCTTAATCCTACATCTATAAAATAATATTTACTTGGTGTATTAATATATTTTTTACCTTTAATATCATACCTTAAAGCTTTATTAATCATAAATGCATCTATTAAATAATCTATATAAGTATTAATAGTTTTAGCAGTTACATTTTTAAATCCTTTACTTTTAAATGTTTTTTCTAACTTTAAAGGATTATTTAGGGAACCTACTGATGATGCTAATATATTTATAAGAGACTCTAATATTTCATTTTTTTGAATATTATTTCTTTCAACTATATCATTTATATAAGTATTATTAAATAGATTATTTAAATATTTACTTTTTTCTTCATCTGTTTTTCTTGATAAAATATAAGGCATACCTCCATAAGTAATATATTCTTTTAAAGCTTCATCTATATCTTTATTACAAGCAGGTAGATATTCTCTAAAAATTAAAGGATAAACCCTGATTTCATCTCCTCTGCCTCTAAATTCTGTAATAATATCACTTGATAAAAACTTTGAGTTACTAGCAGTTACATATACATCTAGATTTTTCTTTCTTAAAAAACTATTTAAAACACTTTCAAAATCATCTACTTTTTGTATTTCATCAAGTAAAATATAATACATTTTATCATCTTGTATTTTGTCCATTACATAATTATATAATTTAGAAGCATCTAAGTATTCTTTATTTTCGATAGAATCTAATTCTAATTTAATAATATGATCTTCTTTTACTCCTGTACTTAATAGATATTTTTTATAAATAGGATCAAGTAAATATGATTTACCACATCTTCTTATTCCTGTAATTACTTTTATCATTTCATTTTCTTTTTTATCTATTAACTTTTGTAAGTAAATATCTCTTTTAATTTCTTTCATTTTAATCACTCATTTCCTTTTTTTGTGACTTTTCACATTTTTTAGTAATTTAAGTATATCATTATTTTAAGCAAAAAGCCATATTATATTACTAATTTTTGTGACTTTTCACACTTTTTAGTAATATAATTTGTAAAATATATAAAGCCATTACGAATTTTTATACATTTTGCACATTTTTCGTAATGACTTCTTTTCTTAATATTTTTAAATCAAATTATTTTAATAACTCACTATTTTTCTTTTCTTCTTCTACAGCATTTATTAATTCTTGTTCAGTAGGCATATGTAATTTATATTCTGTAGAAAATATTGTTTCATTATCTTCAGGAAGTGTATAGTTAACAATAGTTTTAAACAATCATTACTTAAAAGAATCCCTATTGTTTTATTTTCATCTTTACTTTTAATAACTTATCATAATAATTTACATACATTTGCATTTGACCTATATCTTGATGTGTTACTTTGCCTATTTTTAAATCTATAATAACAAAACATTTTAAAAGTCTATTGTAAAATACTAAATCAGGGTAAAAGTGTTCTTCTCCTAAAGTTATTCTAACCTGACTCCCCACAAACATAAAGCCTTTTCCTAATTCTAATAGAAATTCCTTTAAATGCTCTAAGATATTCTTCTCTAAATCAGATTCTAGATAATCAGTATTTTCTTTGATATCTAGAAACTCTAAAACAAAAGGATCTTTTATTAAATCTTTACTTTCTTTTATTACTTGACCTTTTTCTATTAATTCTTTTTTCTTACTTTTATCAGATGATAAAAGAAGTCTTTCATATAATAAGGAGTTTATTTGCCTTTGTAGTTCCCTAACACTTCATCTTGAATTAATACATTCATTCAGATAAAAATTACGTTTGGCATCTTCATCAATTTTAATTAATTCTAAATAATGTGACCAACTTAATTGCGACGACACTGTTGTCGCAATTGGAAAAGAAATATAGAATTTTCTCATTCTTTCTAAATTTCTTTTAGAAAATCCTTTACCAAATTCATTAGTTAATTTTTTAGATAATTTATCTAAAATGGCATCTCCATAAGATGCTCTTTTATCCCCTTTTTGAATATCCATAATAATTTTACAAAAATCCCAATATAGATTAAGCATTTCTATATTAACAGTAGTATATACTTTATTTCTAGCACTTATTACTAATTCTTTAATGTTATTATAAATGTTGTTAATTTCTGTTTCTTCTATTATTTCTGTAGTCATAAGTCTCCTTTACAAGTTGTTTTTTAATATTTTTATAAACTCTTTCGCTTCTTCCATAGTACTATCTTTAGATAAAGATAATCTTAAAGATGTTTTAGATATTTCTTTATCTTTTGTTAGTTCATAAATACTCTTAGAATAATCTTCTTTAGAGGAACATGCTGTTTTTGTAGATAAATAGATATTATAAGATTCTAATTTATGAATCATAGTCTCTGGTTTTATACCTTTAATACTAAAATTTAAAATATAAGGAGATGAATCTATTTTAGAGTTTATAGTAATAGAATCTATCTTACTTAATTCATCTCTTAAATAGTTATTAATCTCTTTTACTTTTAGATAAGCTTTAGGTTTGTCTTCTAATGCTAGGCGTAGCGCTTTTGCAAAGGATGCTATTAATGGTAAAGGAGGTGTTCCTGCTCTATAGATAGTTTGACTATCTCCTCCATTTATTAGAGGAGATACGTTAATCTTCTCTTTTTTTATTAGTAACGCTATTCCTTTAAGTCCATTAAATTTATGAGCAGAAGCAGAGAATAAGTCTACATATTTTAGATTTACATCTATTTTAGTTAGGCTTTGAGTTCCATCTACATGAAAGATGGCTTTGCTATTTTCTTTAATAATCTTACCTATAGTATCTATATCTTGTATTATTCCTAATTCACTATTAACATGATGAATAGAAACAAGTACTGGATCTAATTTTAGTTTTTCTTTTAAGTCATCAATATCTATATGATAATTATCATCTAATTTTAAATTAATTACTTCTACATCTTTTAGACTATTTAAAGTATTAGTAATAGAAGGATGTTCTAAAATAGTAGTAAGTATTATTCTATTTCTTTTTGGATAAGCATCTAATACTCCTTTAATGGCTAAATTATTAGATTCACTACTACTACTTGTAAATATCACTTCATCTTCTAATACACTAAGTAAATCTGCAACTTGTTTAGTAGCAGCATTCATTAGTTTTTTACTTTCAAAACCTAATTTATGAATTGAGTTAGTATTACCAATGTAGTTTTTAGAAACAGTAACAAAAGTGTTTAGAACTTCATCATTTACACTAGTAGTTGCAGCATTATCAAAGTAAATCATTTAACATCACCTTTTTTATCAATTAAAACATATTTATTTTTTGTAAGTATTATCTTAACTATACAATAGTTTTTCTTTTTATTGAAGGTATTAGTAATTACATAAGATAAATCATATATATTATAGTCTAATAGATATTTATTCTTTAGAATATATTTTTTTAGATTCATAATATGAAGAGATGATAGTAAAACTATTAATTCCTCAATATTCTTATTATTTATTAGAGTTCCTTCTATTTCTTTTTCTTTAAAGCCAACTGATAGCAGTACTTCAATATTATTTTTCATAGTCCCTCCAGATAAGTTATTATACTACTATCTTTTAATATAAAAAGCAAGTTATTAAATATTTTATTTACTCTGCAAAAGCATTTTCAATTATTAAAGTTTTATTATTATAGTCAGTAACTGTTCCAATTAAGCTAACTGGAGCATTTTTATTAAGATCTTTAATGTTTTCTGATAAGATTTTAGCTTGTACAGTTAAGTTATATTTTCCATCTTCTTCATCAGTAAATTTTATAGTAATAGTATTATTCTTTACATTTTTATTTTCAATAGTTCCCGTTAATCTTATAAATTCTCCTACATGATTGTTATTATCGTTTATGATTGAATAAGCTAGGTCACTTATAGTATAAGTTTCAGGAGTAGTGTTATACTTTATACTCCAAGAGCCTATTACAGTATCGCGTCTACCTACTTTTTGATTATACTTTATTACTTTATAGCCTAGTCCATAATATTCTTTAGTGCCACCATCATCATAGACTTTTGTTCTAATAGCAAGAAATGGTCCAACTCCTCTTTTCGTTACTAATAAAATATCTGTTGTGACTAAAAGTCCTATTACTAATATTATTATCATAACAACAGTAGATAATTTCTTTATCTTTTTTTCTTCTTCTACTGATATACCTTCTTGTTTTTGTTCTTCGGTTTGCATAATAACACCCCTAACTATTTATCTTTTCTAAAAACTCTTCTTCAGTCCATATTGGTATATTTAATTCTTTCGCTTTCTCATATTTACTACCAGGACTTGCTCCTACGATAACTGCATAAGTTTTCTTAGATACAGAACCTACTGTTTTTCCTCCAGCATTTTCTATTAAAGCTTTCGCTTCATCTCTTGTTAACTTAGTAAGTGTTCCTGTTAAGACAAAGCTTTTATCTTGGAAGTCTTCTTTAACATTTAACTCTTCACCGATATAATCCATATTAAGACCTAGTTCTTTTAATTCTTCTATTATTTTTATATTAGTTTCATCATTAAAGTAATCTACTATATTTCTAGAAATAATAGGTCCAATATCAGGAATCTCTACTAACTCATCATAGGTTGCCTTACTTAAATTATCCATGTTTTTATAGGTTTTAGCAAGTATTTTGGCTTTTTCTTTACCTACATTTTTAATACCTAAAGCGAATAGTAATCTTTCTAGAGAGTTAGATTTACTATCTTCGATAGCATTTAATAAATTAGTAACTGATTTTTCACCATAACCTTCTAATTTAGTTAAAGCATCTTTTTTATCTTTAAGTTTATAAATATCAGGGATTGTACTTATAAATTTAAAGTTATATAAGTCTTCCATTAATCTATCTCCTAAGCCATCTATATTCATGGCAGGACGAGAGACAAAGTGAATAAAACTTTCTATGTGCCTTGCTGGACAATTAGGATTAGGACAGAAATAGTCTACCTGGTCTTCTATTTTTATTAGTTTTGTATTACAGATAGGACAGTTAGTAATCATTTTAAATGGTATTTCTTCTCCTGTTCTTCTTTCAACTTTTGCTTCTACTACTTCTGGTATTACATCTCCTGCTTTTCTAATCGATACGGTGTCATGAATCATTAAACCTTTACTTATAACATAATCTTCATTATGAAGAGTCGCTCTACTTATAGTAGAACCCATTAACTGAACAGGGTCAAGAATAGCATTTGGAGTTATTTTACCAGTTCTTCCTACTGTAAAGATTATATCATTTAGTTTCGTTAATACTTCTTCGGCTGGAAACTTATAGGCAATAGCCCATCTAGGAGTTCTTGCCGTGTATCCTAATTTTTGTTGGTCTTTAATATTATCTACTTTAATAACAACACCATCTATATCATATGGAAGGTCTTTTCTTATTTCTCCTTTTTCATGAATATAGTTCATTACGTCATCAATATTTTTAACAATTCTATTATTAGGATTAGTCTTAAAGCCTAGACTCTTTAAAAACTCTAAGGCTTCATGATGGGTAGGAATATTATAATCTTCTGGATTAGGCAAATGGTATAAAAAGGCATCTAAATTACGTTTTGCAGCGATTTTAGAATCTAGTTGTCTAATTGATCCTGCAGCGGCGTTTCTAGGGTTTTGAAGAGGTTTCTCACCATTAGATATACGTTCTTTATTAATTTTTTCTAGAGTTTCTTTACTCATATATATTTCTCCTCTTACTTCAATATCAAGAGGTTGTTTTAATTTTAAAGGAATACTTTTAATGGTCTTAACATTATGAGTAATATCTTCACCTATTACACCATTACCACGAGTCGCTGCTCTTACCAAGATACCTTTTTCATAGTGTAGGGAAACAGATAGTCCATCTATTTTTAGTTCACAAACATAATTAGAATGAACCCCACTATTTTCTATTCTTTGTAGAAATTCTATTATCTCATCTTCATTAAAAACATCTCCTAGTGATAACATAGGAATAGTGTGTTCAACTTTTTTAAACTCATCTATTACTTCCCCACCTACTTTTTTAGTAGGTGATGTAGGCTGTGCCCACTCTGGATGTAATTTTTCAATAGTTTCAAGTTCTCTATAATAAGCATCATACTCTTGGTCAGTTATTTTAGGGTCATCTAAAACATAATAGTTATAAGAAGCATCACTCAATACTTTTATTAGATAGTTCATTCTTTCTATTGTAATATTGTTTTCCACAGTTTTTCCTTCTTTCTAAATGTTTTTCCACAAAGGTTGTGGATAAAGACCTTCATCTGTCATATCTCTTAAAGCATTTACTACGAGAGGTTTATCTTCTTTATAAGTCATACCATACCAAGTAGATGTTGTATCAATAACATCTATGGTTTTAATGTTTTTCTTAAGGCAAGTATCTAAGACATCTGGTATTTGAAACTCATAATTTTCAATGTCTTTTTTGTAAATTGACAGGAATAAAAACAGTTCATCTTTTAGAATTTCAAAAATATCAGGGGAAAATAGTAATAGATTCATACACACTAACGTATTATTATCTATTTCTTTACCATTACTACTATGTAGTGGAGAAGCGATTATCTTATCCTTTTTTCTTACGATACTACTTTCTGTTATTTTAGATAATTTATTATTACTTACTTCCATAACACCACGTTTTGCAGCGCCATTTAGACTTAGGGTATTACCTACAATATAACCTACTATTCCATAATGGTTATAAATTATATTATCTAAGTAATTGCTAGCTTTTAAAAAGGCATCTTTACCATAGTAATCATCGGCATTTATTACGGCAAATGGTTCATTAATTTTGTCTTTGGCACAGTATATGGCATAGGCAGTACCTAAAGGTTTAGTTCTTTTTTTAACTATATCTTTAAATTTAGATGGAATATAATCATCATTTTGAAACGCATATTCTACTTTTATATGAGCTTCTATTCTTTTACCTATGGTTTCTCTAAAGATATCATAAATTTCTTCCTTAATTATAAATACTACTTTAGTAAAATCTGATCTAACAGCATCATAAATAGAATAGTCAATAATAAATTCGCCATTAGGTCCCACTGGTTCTAATTGCTTTAATCCTCCAAATCTACTACCCATTCCTGCTGCCATAATTAGTAATGTTTTATCTTTTTTCATCTTTTCCTCCATACAAATTATTGTTATATATTCCTTCTTTTATCATTTTATCAATGGCATTTACTACTAACTCTTTATCTTCTCTATAAGTTACACCATACCAGTTAGCAGTAGTTTCAATGACATCAACTGTTACTTTATTTTCTTCTAATAATTCATTTAAGACTATTGGTATTAAAAATTCACACGAATCTATAGCATCTTTATTATCTTCTAAAAAGATCGGTAGTTTTTCTTCTAGTATTTTAAATAGGCTAGGAGTAAATAGTAACATATTCATAGAAGCGATTGTATCTTTTGATACTTCAAAACTTGGGCTTCCATCAAGTGGTGAAACTTTTACTAGGTTACCGCTTAGTTCAGTATTACTCTCAATTATAGTAATTAATTCGTTATTTTCATTAACTTTACATACTCCACGTTTAGCAGAACCATTTTCTGTTAAGGTATTACCAAGTCGATAAGCGATTAGTCCATAATGATTATCTTTAATATTAGATAGATAATTACTTGCTTTTATGTAAGCATCTCTTCCATAGAAGTCATCTGAATTAATGATTGCGAATGGTTCATTAATTTTATCTTTCGCACAAAGTATAGCATGAGCAGTACCAAGTGGCTTTTTTCTTGTCTTTAAAAGTTCTTGATATTCTTTAGGTATATTATCATTATTTTGAAAAACATACTCTACTTTTATATGTGGTTCTACTCTTTTACCTATTGTTTCTTTAAAAATTTCATAATTTTCTTCTTTTATGATAAAGACTATCCTTTTAAAACCTGCCTTAATAGCATCATAAATAGAATAGTCAATTATAAACTCTCCATTAGGTCCAAATGGTTCTATTTGTTTTAATCCTCCAAATCTACTACCCATACCAGCAGCCATGATTAATAATGTTTTATCCTTCATAACTTCCTCCTTTATACTTTCGTTAAACTCTTATGATTTTTCATAAGTTTCTTAATACCATATGGATGTGCAAAGGCAACAGATACTAGAGAATTAGTAACATCTATTACTTTACCTGCTCCAAAGTGTTCGTGGACTACATAATCTCCAACTTTATAGTCAATATCTTCATCTCTAATAACATCTTCTTTATTAATATGTTTAACTTCTTCAGTCCTTCTTGTATTACTATCTATTAGACTCTCATCTATTTCGCTTATAAATCTACTTGGAGGGTTAATACTATCTTCTCCAAATAAAACTCTTCTTCTAGCGTTTAATAGATATAGTTTTTCTTTCGCTCTAGTTATAGCAACATAACAAAGCCTTCTTTCTTCTTCTGTTTCACTAGCACTCATCAAACAATTACGATGTGGGAATATTCCTTCTTCTAATCCTAGAACAAAGACAATATCATACTCTAGTCCTTTAACAGAGTGTATAGTCATTAAACTTACTTTATGGCGAGAGTCTTTATATTCATCTTTATCATTAACTAAACTTACTTCATATAAGAAGTCTTCTAATGATACTAGTCCCATTCTCTCTTCAAAGGCTTTAGTAATAGATTTAAATTCTTCTAGGTTTTCTAATCTTATTTCACTTTCTATACTCTTTTCACTAACTAATTCTTGTTTCATACCAGTAGAGTCTAGTACTTTATCAATTAACTCTGTTAAAGTTACTGATTCTGCAACTTTTTGTAAAGAGATAATTAAGTCTTTAAACTTCTCTTCTTTACCACCATCTATCGCTTCAAATAAACTTATACCGTCCATATCAGCTTTTTCTGTTAAGTGTTCTATTGTCCTTAGTCCTATACCTCTTTTAGGAGTATTTATAACTCTTAAAAAGCTTACATCATCTTTGGGATTAAAGATTAGTTTTAAGTATGCTAATAAGTCTTTAATTTCTTTTCTTTGATAGAAACTGAAACCTCCTACAATACGATAAGGGATATTATCTTTTAATAGTTCTTCTTCTATGACACGGGACTGAGCATTAGTTCTATATAGTATTGCAATATCACTAGCATCTTTTCCCTCGTCTAAAAGTTTTTTTATTTCTTTAGCAGTATAATGACTTTCATCTTTTTCATCATAGGCTCTATAATAAGTTATCTTATCTCCATCACCTTTAGTAGACCATAGATTTTTCTCTTTTCTTTTTTCATTATTTTTAATAACACAGTTAGCAGCATCTAATATGGTCTTAGTAGAACGATAATTTTGCTCTAGTTTAATACTTAAAGCATTAGGATAGTCTTTTTCAAAGTTTAAGATATTTTTATAGTTCGCTCCACGGAACCCATATATCGCTTGATCAGCATCTCCTACAACACAGATATTTTTATATTTAGCACTTATCATTTTAGATAGGATATACTGGGCTTCATTTGTATCTTGATACTCGTCTATTAATATATATTTATAACGTTCTTGATATTTTTGTAAAACATCTGGATACTTTCTAAAAAGAGTGATTGGTAGAAGTAATAAATCATCAAAGTCCATGGCATTATTCTTCTTTAATTTATCTTCATATTTATAATATACTTCACTTACTACATTTTCATAATCACTTGCTATATATCTTTCATAATCTTTTGGAGATAATAGTTCATTTTTACAATTACTTATTTTATTTCTAATCGCTTTAGGATTATAGATTTTAGGGTCGTAGTTTAGACTCTTTAATATTTTCTTTACGATAGTTAAAGAATCATCACTATCCATAATAACAAAGTTATTACTGTATCCTAATTTATCATAGTTTTCTCTTAATATTTTAAGTCCAAAGGAGTGGAATGTTGATATTTGAATATACTTTGACTCACTACCTATCATTTTATCAACACGTTCTCTCATCTCTAAAGCTGCTTTATTAGTAAAGGTTATGGCAAGTATCTCATAAGGAGATATGTCTAATTCTTCTATTAGATAGGCTATTTTAGTGGTTAAGACTTTAGTCTTACCACTCCCTGCTCCTGCTAGTATTAAAAGAGGTCCTTCATTATATAAAACAGCCTTTTTTTGTTCTTCATTTAAGTTATTTAAATCTATATTACTCATATTATTACCTACTTCCTAATTAATTATATCATTATTTTAATTAAGGGAAAAGAAAAAGAGGTCATTTAGACTTCTTTATTGTCAGCGTCAAGAATATAAAGGAAATAGTTTATATCACGGTAGAAATTATCGATAGCGAGTGGTTCTACTATAAAGTATAGTTTAGCATCTAATAAATCTTTTAACATATTTGATAACAGTAATCTTATTCTTCTAATAACAGCGATACTTCTTTCTATTAGATTCTGTTGATTTTCAGGGGATAGAGGTAGACTATTATAATCTTCAAGTAATTTTGGATATATTTCATTTAAGATATTGTTTAATACTTCTATATAAGATGTTGTATTTGGATCGACTAACCCTCTTAAGAAGGAAGTTATTTCATAAGCAGTTATATTGTAACCATATTCTGTATCTAAGGCAATTATTGGATCTTTTCTTATCATTTCTTTTAATCTATTTAATTCTCCTATATATAGTTCAATTTCTATTATCATGAAGTTATACATAGTAGGATATGAATATGAAAATAGATTATTAGAAGTCATCTCATCTCTGATCTCTCTTGCTAGTTCAATAAAATCATTTGCGATAGATAGAGCTTTTGTATTAATGGATGTCATTGCTTTTATTAGTTCATCAGTTATTTCAAAGGTATCTGTAGGTGTTAGTTCTAATTGTGATTCCGTTATATCAGTGGCAAGGTTTATATTAAAAAGTTTCTCTGTTAATTTTTCGGTTGGGAGAGTGTACTCTGTATAAAATACCTCATAGTCAACTCCTTTTGAAGGAACTTTTCCATTAGTTACTGTTATTATCTCTCTACCTAATTCTTGACTTCTTCTAGCAAGGGCTTCGGCTCTTGATTTATAGGGATTATTTCCATAGAAAGAAAGCTCAATATTAATACAAAAATCTCTCATTGTTCTTAAATAATATAAGTTAGTATTTAATGACTCTTCATAAAATTCTTCTTCTGTTAACATTTTATCACCAATAAAGTATATGCAAGAAAAAAAAGAGATAGTATTATAACTAATCTCTTATACTCTGATATAGTTTATTTAATTCTGTAAGAGGGTTATCTTCTACAGGTTTTGATTCTTCTTTTACTTGCTCTTTCTCTTTTCCTTCTTTTAGTATCTTAACCATAAGTTTATATTCATCTAATGTAAAGTTTTGACCTAGTAAATCTATAGTAGGTTCTTCTTTCTTCTCTTCTTTAGGTTCTTCTATAATTACCTGTTTTTTAGGTACTTTATAGGCTTCTTTTATATCATAGTCATGAATAATATTATAGTTTGTAAAAGATTCTACCTGGATTAAATTATGTTTGTATTGAAATCTTCTTATTAAGCGATAAACAATTAAAACTATAATCCAGAAAACAAAGATTAACATACTTAATTCTAAAAGACTTCTAACAGCATTACTACTATATAATTCTGTTATATTAAAAACATCTAGGTTTAGTGTTGCAATCTGTGATATTGCTAATATAAATAAGTACATAATGATTGCAAAGGCAGTAGAATTTATAACTTTTAATTTAAAGTCTGCTTTATTACTAAATATTGTTTTAAAAAGTACTACATTAGTTATTATTAACATAATTAGATAGATAACAATATTTGGAAAATAATAAGTTATAAATACTTCATTAATAGCATAATCTACTAAAGTTATAAAACTACTACCATATTGGATTGCTATAAAGATGAAGCCTGCTAAGTATAATAGAATGTAAGT
Organism: uncultured Bacilli bacterium; assembly: GCA_944351375.1. Lineage (GTDB taxonomy): Bacteria > Bacillota_I > Bacilli_A > RF39 > UBA660 > Onthousia. Next base: position 14,788 of record CALVPN010000019.1, read on the forward strand.
TCTTTTACTTTGCTTTTTATTAGAACTATTAGTAGTTATAAAAATTATAGTAAAAAATACGATTATTGCAAGAATCATCAAATATAAGTTTTTTGATGTAATAAGATCAAAAACTGTTTGTAATTTTGTCATTAATGATAATGGACTCATTAATAACACCCCCTTTTATTCAACTGTGTATAGTTCTGCTATATAAATAGTTTGTGTAGAACTATCATCTTTAGTACAGGTAATTAATGTAAGCGTTGTCTTATCATAATTTCTTTTTATTGAAACAGTACCTGTATTTTTTTCTTTATATATATTTGTAATTTTATATTTGTAGTTAACACCAGCATAGGTAACAATAGCTTCATCTCCTACTCCTAGTTTATATAAATCTTTAAAGAATGCTTTCCAACCAGTACCAGAGTGTCCTGCTATTATTAAATTACTATTAGTAATATCAGGCATTTTACTACCTTTTATTATTTCTATATTTGCTTCCACTGTATTTAGTCTGGAATCAATATTGTAAAAACCCCTTCTAAACTTTATTTTTGGTATTTCTAAGTAACCAATATAACTTTCAATATCTTGATAATTATCTGTTTTGTTTTCTTCTTCATCAGTAGTAACTTCTGTTGTATTGACATTATATATTTCTGTTTCTTTATTATCATATATCTTTTCATTCATATAGTCATAGGCAAACAGCTTTTTATCACTGATGAAGTTATAAAGAATAAAGAATCCTCCTAGTGTTATAACAAAGGCTCCAATTAGAGCGACTGTATTAGGAGAGATTCTTTTCTTTTTATTTAACTTTTTGTTTTTTACCATTGTAGTATACGAATCCTACTCCGGATATCAAAAGTACTGATCCAAATAAAGTACTTATTAGGGATTTATTACTTCCAGTAAATGGAACTTCTACTATTTCGTTATTTTCAAAGATAACTAAGGCTGTAGGTGTTTCATCACTAATTGTGAATTTATAAATTTCATCACTCTTCTTGTAACCTTCTGGAGCCTTTATTTCTTCTACTGTATATTCGCCATCCTTTAATCCTGTAATAGTATGTGGTTCTGTAGTAGTTACAAATTCTTCTACTACGTTTCCTTCACTATCTTTAACTACTAGCGTTGCTCCTGCTAATGGATTACCAGTTGCAGCATCTATTTTCAAGATGTTTACTAGTTTTTCAATAGGTGTATTTTCAATAGTTACTGTTACATCACGATGATCTTTATCAATTACAAATTCAAATATTTCATCTGTTTTTTGATAACCAGCTGGAGCCTTTATTTCTTCTACTGTATATTTGCCATCTTCAAGATCAGTTAGTTTGTGTGGTTCTGTAGTAGTTACAAACTCTTCTACTACTTTACCATTACTATCTTTTACTACCAGGGTTGCCCCTGCTACTGGTTGTTTAGTAATTGAATCTATTTTTATAATAGTTGCATTTTTCTCTATTTCTTTATTTCTAAATCTTATAGAGATATTTCTATTTGTATCAGTAATTGTAAACTCAACAACTTTATCATTTAAAATATAACCATCAGGTGCTTTTATTTCTTGTAATGTATAAGTACCATTAGGTAAGTTTTTAATTACATGTGATGATGTAGTTGAAGTCCAAGTTGCTACTATTTTTCCAGTACTATCTTTTAGTTCAAAAGTAGCTCCTGCTAAAGGTTGTTCTGTATCAGCATCTATTTTAGTAATAGTTACTTTACTAGTTTCAAGTGTTACATTTGTTTCGTCTGTCACAGTAGATGTATCAGGATATAAAAGAGAACCAAAAACACTTTGTTTAGTAGGATCACTTGACTTATACATATAAGCTTTATTGATTGAACCGGTTGTTGTTGCTGTTATCTTTATATCAAGACTGCCTATATCAACAGAATCTACTGGTACTCTGATTTTGAAGCTTTCAGATGGTGCGAATGAAGTTTGGGCTTCTCCGGTTGTAGCATTTACTACTGTTGTTCCATCTGGAGCATTTGTTAAAGATATAGTGTAGTTGCCTGTTGTATATAATGTTTTAACACTAATTGTATTTGATTCATAATATTTCTTATCACTAGATAATTTTAATGAACTATTATTATTTATAAGTTTAATTGCAGGTGTTGCATAAGATGTTATTTTTTCTGCTTCAGTTACTAGATTAATAATATGTGGTCTTAAATTATATGGATCTGCTCCTGTTGTTTTAAATGAATCTGGTAAGTTATTTCCAGCCATATGGAGATCCATATACCACCATAAAGCTGCTTGAGTAATATAGTAGTCCATATCAGAATCTCCAGTTATACTTGTTCTAGGAAAACCATTAGATAAGATGTATGCTATAGCAGCAGGTGCTTCTCCCTCTAAAGTCATAGTTACTCCATATGGAATACCAAGATTCATATCACGACAGTAAACATACCCACCTAAACTACTTGTCAATTTAGCATAGTGAATATTATCGATATATCCCGATAATATCTTTTCACTACTTGCTGTGAAACTAGGCGGTGCAGTAGTTTCAGCATTAGCAGCAGTAATAGTAAAGATTCCCAATGTGGCAACTAAAACTGCCAATACCATAAATTTGAATTTATGAATTTTTAATTTATTCATTCTTATCCCCCCAATTTGTTTTTGTGCCTATATTATAACATTTTTTTAAAAAAAATGCAAGCTATTTCTATATAATTTAAAAAGTAGAACCATTTAACATATAAA
>CALVPN010000020.1 GCA_944351375.1 uncultured Bacilli bacterium
AGTATAGTACATCTTGATACTTTCTTTTTTTTGTTTATTACTTTATAATACTATCGAGGAGTTGATAAACATGAATGTACTTGTAACAGGTAGTAGTAGAGGACTAGGAAAAGCTGTTATATTGGAGTATGCTAAGAATGGCTATGATGTAGTTATTAATTACAATAATAGTAAAGAGGAAGCTTTTGAGTTAAAGAGTTATGTGGAATCTAATTATAAAGTAAAAGCTCTAGTAATTAAATGTGATATATCTAAAGAAGAAGAGATAGATTCTATGATAGATGAAATTTATAAAGAATTTAATCATCTTGATGTTTTAGTCAATAATGCTTCAATCGATTCAGATCAAGCTTTTGAGTTAAAGACTAAGAATGAGTTTATGAAGACTTTAGAAGTTAATCTTGTAGGAACTTATCTTTTATCTAAAAAAATAGGTCTTAAAATGTTAGAAGAAAAGAAAGGTAATATTATTAATATTTCATCTACTAATGGAATTGATACGACATATCCAGAATCTATTGACTATGATGCTTCTAAAGCCGGGGTTATTTCTCTTAATCATAATCTTGCTAATTATTTCGCTCCTTATATTAGAGTAAATACTATATGCCCAGGTTGGATTAATACTGATATGAATAAAGATTTAGAAGAAGAGTTTAAAGAAAGAGAACTTAAGAAAATATTACTTAATCGCTTTGCAGAGAAAGAAGAGATTGCAAATCTTGTCTATTTTCTTGGAACTGATAAAGCTAGTTATATAAATGATTCTATTATTAGAATAGATGGAGGTGTTAAAAGATGAGTGAAGATTTAATTAAAAAAATTGATTTAAAAATAAAAGATGAATTAAGTAAAGTTGATGAATTAGAGAGAATAAATAGTGAGAAAGTATTAAGTGCCTTTATTAAAGAACAAGTTGCAGAGACTGATTTTAACTCTACAACAGGTTATGGTTATAATGATGTAGGACGTGACAAAATAGAGAAAATATATGCTGATATCTTTAAAGCTGAATCTACTTTAGTACGTAATCAGTTTATATCAGGTTCACATGCCTTAACAGTCGCTTTCTTTGCACTTCTTCGACCTGGAGATACTCTTTTAAGTATTACGGGTAAACCTTATGACACTATGGATGAAGTTATAGGACTTGTAGATAATAAATCATCATTAAAAAGTTTTGGCATTGATTATATGCAAGTAGATTTAATTAATAATGACTTTGACTATGATAAAATTAAAGAGGTTATTACAGTTAATAAAATTAAAGTTATTGAAATTCAAAGATCTAAAGGTTATTCTACAAGATGTAGTCTTACTATAGATAAAGTAGCCTCTGTTATTAAATTTATAAAATCTATAGATAAAGATATTATTATTATGGTAGATAACTGTTACTGTGAATTTGTAAGTGAAAAAGAACCTATCGAAGTGGGTGCTGATATTGCAGTTGGCTCTTTAATTAAAAATCTAGGTGGAGGTATCGCTCCTAATGGTGCTTATATAGTAGGTAGAAGTGATCTTATTAATCTTTGTGCAGAACGATTAACTTTACCTGGAGAAGGTAGTGAAGTAGGGCCATCTTTAGGAATTAATAGGCAATTATTACAAGGTTTATTTCTAGCACCTAGTGTTGTTGCATCATCCCTAAAAACTGCTATCTTTACCTCTGCTTTATTAGAAGAATTAGGCTATAATGTAGAACCTAAATATAATGAAAAACGTGCTGACATTGTTCAAAATATTATCTTTAATGATGAAAAACTCCTAATTAAATATACTCAAGGAATACAAGCGAATAGTCCAATAGATTCTAATTCTCTTCCAATTCCTGATGATATGCCAGGTTATACTGATAAAGTAATTATGGCTAGTGGTTCATTTACGCAAGGCTCATCTATAGAATTATCTTGCGATGGACCATTAAGAAGTCCATATATTGCTTATCAACAAGGTTCCTTAACTTATACCTATGGCAGGCTTGCAGTCATTAATGCTGTTAACAATTTAAAGTCATAAAAAACTTTCTTCCCTCATAGATTGTAATAGTAAAAGGGAGGAAGCAAATGATTAATAAACAAAATTTATGGTTTTTAACTCTTTTTAGTCTTATATTAGTTCTTAGTGTTTATTATATAACTATGCCTAATGACTTACTAATCGCTAGTAGTTCTACTACTGAAGAAAAAAGTGAAGTTAAAGAAGAAAAGAAAGAAGAGCAAGAAACAGTTAGTGAAACAGATAATTTAACTGCTTTAAGAGTAAGTTTAGATGAAGAACGAGACAAAGAAAAAGAAGAATTAAAAACTACTATGACTAAGGAAGATGCTACTACTGATGAAAAAAATAATGCTTATGAACAGTTAAAATATTTATCAGTAATAGAAGGGGAAGAAGAAAAATTAGAGAAATTAATTAAAGAAAAACATAATTTGAATAGTTTTGTTAAAGTAGATTCTAATAAAATTACTGTGGTTGCTGCTAAGAAGAAACACGATGTTAAAGAAGCTAATAATATAATGAGAACTATTCAAGGAGAATATAATACTAAAAAAACAATAACTGTTAAGTTTGAAGGTAGTTAGGACTTTTATCTACAACAAATAAACCTTTTCTCATAAACTACTATTGAGTACTTCAAGAATTGGGAAAGGGGATAATTATGAGAGGAATATTAACAACAAGAGAAAAAGAAGTCTTTGAACTTTTAGTAAGCGGATTAACTACCAAAGAGATAGCTTCATCTTTAAAAATAAGTGAAAAAACAGTTAGAAATCATATTTCTAATGTCATGCAAAAGCTCGGTGTAAAAGGAAGAGCAAATGCTGTGATTGAGCTTTTAAAATTAAATGAAATTGAATTATAAAAAGTACTAAAACAGTACTTTTTTTTATATACTTTATTAGGTGATTCATGTGTTGAGAAAGAAAGCTTTAAGAAAAATATTTATTACTACTATGAGTATTTTTATAATCATGACTATCTATTTAATTCCTTTAACAGAAAAGACGCTTGAGACTAATTTAGAGTTTGAATACATAACAGATCTTGCTAATTCTTCTATCTATTTATTAGATGAGAATAACTATTTAGTTAAAACTAAAGTTTTATTAGATAGTGAAAAAACAGAAGATAAAATTAAAAGTATAATTAATAATCTTACAATAAGCAGTAATACTAAGTTTCCTGATAAATTAAAAGGTTTAATACCAAAAGATACTGAACTAAAAAGTGTTACAATAGAAAATGATTTAGTCTCATTAGATTTTACTAAAGAATTTATGGATGTTAAGGAAGAAGATTCTCTTAAATTAATAGAATCTTTAGTATACTCTATAACAGAACTTGAAAATATAAATAAAGTTAATATATCTATTGAAGGTAATAATCTAGAAACATATCCTAATACAAGTAAAAAAATATCTCAACCAATTACTAGAGATATAGGGATAAATAAAGAGTACGATTATACAAGTTTAAAAAATTTAACTAAAGTTACTATTTATTATCAAGAATTAATAGATGAAGAAACATATTATGTGCCTGTTACTAAGTATTTAAATAATGAAGATAATAAAGATAAAATAAATATTATAGTTGAAGAGCTTACAACTAGTTATATATATGAAGATAATTTAAGAAGTATATTAAATGAGAATGTAGAATTAATTGGTAAAGAATTTGTAGATAATGACTTATTAATATTAGATTTTAATAATGCTTTGTTTGATAATGATAGCAAAATAAAAGAAGAGGTTTTATATATGTTAAGTTCATCTGCTTTTGCAAATTACGATGTAAATACAGTTAGTTTTAGAGTTGACGGTAAAGAAGTAAATAATGTTAAAAGAGGTAGTTTAAACTAAAAAGATAGTTGAAAGATAGTATTAATAATGTTATACTTTATTTATAATGTAGGTGAGAATATGAAAGAGAAAAGAAATAAAATATTTTTAATAATTTTACTAATTGTATTAACAATAGTCATAATAGCTTTGTCATTTGCAGCATTTAATTATAGTAGAGTTGGTAGTGAAAATGTTATTACATTAGGAACACTAGAATTAACATTGAACGAAGGAAATACAATTAATTTGGAAGATACATATCCTTTGACAGATAGTAAAGGATTAGCATTATCAGGATATGATTTCACTTTAGAAAATACAGGTACTGCAGATGTTAATTATGTAATTTATTTAGATAATGTAGCAGTTACTTCTCCTGATGTTAAATTGGATGACAAATATTTAAAATATAGTTTAGATAAAGGAAGTGTTAAAGGAAAGACTGACTATTTGAATAATTTAGGAGCTGATGGATCTAGAATATTAGATCAAGGAACACTTGCTAGTGGAGAAGAAAATAGTTATGTTTTAAGAGTATGGCCAACAACAGAAGTAGATGGAGATTTTGGTGGTCAAGTATGGAAAGGAAAGCTTAGAATAACAGGAGATCAAGTGAGATAGAAAGAAGGTAAAAAAGCATGGAATTACGTTTACAATATGTTACCGGGGGCGGTTTAGTAATAATCTAGTTACTTTCTTTCATAGTGTAAAAAGAATAGAGTAGGAGTATTCTATTCTTTTTTGTGATGCCAAAAATATTGATAATAAAGTCTGCCCGTGTTAATCTTAAAGTGAGAATAAAAGATAAAAATTTGGGCAAGTCTAGAAAATAAGAGGAGTAAAAGAGATGAAAAAGTTATTGTTAGAAACAAGTTTTAGTAAGATATATATGATAGTAATGATATTAATAACACTCTTAGTAGTAGGAGGATATTTTTCTTATGCAATGTTTACAGTAGGTAAGGAAAAGAGTAATGCCATAACTATAGTAACAGGTAACTTAACCTATAAACTAGAAGTAGATGGAGAAGAAGGAAATAGTCTAACAGTAGGAGCGAATAGTAGTAAAGAGTTTATAGTAACATTAAGTAATCCAAATAATAGAGTAGCAAGGTTTAACTTTTATTATGAAGATAATATACCAGAAGGAGTCAAAGCAGGTTATATAATAGATTGTGATACTAATAATATGCTAGAATCAAAGGGAGTAAATTTAGAAAAAGGTGGGGCGATAGGTAGTAGTAATATCTATAAGATAATAGTAGAAAATAATTCTAATAAAGAAATAACTATAAAGTTAGGAGTAAATGTAGGACTAGATTATAATGATTTAGAATTACCAAGTAATGGACATTTATTTGATGAATATATAGAAAATGAACCAAATGTTCCAGAGTTAGATGCGGGAATGATAGCAGTAAGTTATAATGGTACAGAATGGGTAAAAGCAGATACAAATAATAGTAATAATGACTGGTATAATTATACAGAACAGAAATGGGCTAATGCGGTAACAGTAAGTAGTGGTACAAGAAGCACATATCAAAATGCTAGTGTAGGAACAGTAGTGTCTATGGATGATATAGAGACAATGTGGGTATGGATACCAAGATATAGTTATAGTATAGGAAGTAATGATGGAGTAAACTATTATGGAAAGAAGGGATGCTATTTAGAAAGTGAACCTACAATAGAATTACCAGGAGAAATAGATATAAGGTTTGTGTCAGAAGATGTTAAAGATAGAGGAACAGCAAAGTATGTGGTTAGCGAAGAAATAAATAATAATAGTTGGTATACCCCAGATGCCTTTACATTTGGTGATAAAGAATTAAGTGGAATATGGGTAGGAAAGTTTGAGACAAGTAGTAGTAATCCTTCTTCTGGAGGAAATGGCGGAGGCAATACAACTAGTTTAGATGCCATGATAAAGCCAAATGTAATTAGCTGGAGAGAAATAAGTATAAGTAATGCCTTTAATGTAAGTTTAAAGATGAATGATAATGGAAATAGATATGGTTTAACTTCAAATATAGATACGCATGTAATTAAGAATAGTGAATGGGGAGTGGTAACATACCTATCTCAAAGTAAATATGGAAAGTTAGGAAATACTAGTTACAGTGGTTCTAATAAAGAGATTTATCAAAATAAAAGTGATCAATATATAACAGGATGCAGTTATGGTACTCCGCCAAATAATAATACAGATTATGGATGTCAATATCAATACAATGTAGAGATAAATGGAACAGGGGCAAGTACAACAGGAAATATCTATGGAATATATGATATGAGTGGCGGAGCCTGGGAATATGTAATGGCAAGCTATAATGATGTATTAGCAAATTCAGGATTTGTTTCAATGCCAGAGGCTAAATACTATGACAAATATACAACAGATAATCCTTTAACCGCTTGTAATGGGGGAGAATGTTTATCACATTCTTTATCCGAAACAAGTGGCTGGCATAATGATTATAATGTTATGTTGAGTGAAACATATCCATGGTTTTTTCGTGGAGATTATTATTATAATAACGTTACTGTAGGAATATTTGCTTTTAATCCTGGAGTTACTGCTTTTGGAGCAGGAGCTATTAGTGGCTCTTTCCGTTTAACAGCAATAATAGGAGTTAGTACTTAATGAAAATTGTTAATTAGTATATAAATATATCTTTTTTCATATAATATAGTGGTGTTATGTATGGAAATAGATTATAAAGAGATTAAATATTTAGATAATATTAATATAATTGATATAAGAGAACATTACTTATATGAAAGAGGGCATCTTAAAGGATCTATTAATATTCCTTTAAGAGTATTAAGAACTATGCCAGAGAAGTACTTATCAATTGATAAAACATATTATTTAATCTGTGAAACAGGTTTTAATAGTAAAAGATTATCTACAATACTTAATAACAAAGGTTATCATACTTACAGTATAAAGAAAGGTTATGAAAAAGCCTCTTGACGAAAGTTTGTTCTACCTGTATATTATATATAGGAGGACAATTTTATGGATTATTTAATTATAATATTACTTGTAATAATTATTATTTTAATAGTTATATCTCTTATGAAAAATATTAATGAGTCTAAAATAACAGATAGACTTAATAATTTGGAGATTAATACTATTAAAGAATTAAATGAATTTAAAGATAATTTAACAAAAAATTTAACAGATGATTTTACTAAACTAAATGAAAGTTTGGAAAGAAGACTACTTGCGATTAATGAAGGGGTAAATGAGAGAATTAATCAAAATTTTGAGAAGACTAATAAAACTTTTACTTCAGTAATAGAGCGTCTTAGTAAGATAGATGAAGCTCAAAAAAAGATAGATACACTATCTACTGATATTATTTCTTTGCAAAGTATTTTAACTGATAAAAAGACAAGAGGTATCTATGGTGAAGTTAATTTAAAACATATTTTGGTAAATGTTTTTGGTGAAGGTAATGATTCTATCTATAGATTACAATATACTCTTCCAAATGGCACTATTGCAGACTCTGTTCTTTTCGCTCCTGAACCACTTGGTACGATTGCCATAGATTCTAAATTCCCTTTAGAGCACTATCAAATAATGGTTAATAAAGATTTATCTAAAGTAGAACGAGAAACTGCTACGAAATCCTTTAAAATGGATGTAAAAAAACATATAGATGCTATTAGTAGTAAATATATTATAGATGGAGTTACAAGTGACCAAGCGATTATGTTTTTACCTGCTGAAGCGATATTTGCAGAGATTAATGCCTATCATCCTGATTTAATAGAATATGCTTATAAAAGAAGAGTATGGTTAACAAGTCCAACTACTTTAATGTCAACTCTAACAGTTATTCAAATGATTATTAAAAATATGGAGAAAGATAAATATACATCCATAATTCATGAGGAATTAAATAAATTAAGTTTAGAGTTTGCAAGATATAAAGAACGTTGGGATAAACTATCTCGTAGTATTCAAGCAGTTAATAAAGATGTTGAAAATGTCTCTATTACAACAGATAAAATAAGTAAAAAATTTGAAAGTATTAATAAAGTAGAATTTAAAGATACTAAAGAAATACAATCTATCGAAAAGCTTAATTAAGCTTTTTTTTGTATAAAAAAAAATTATTCTTGTATACTAAAAATAAATTAGAATAAATTATATTAGGTGATATTATTAAATATATATTTATAGGAGTAATAGGATTTATTTTAACTACAATAGGCTTCTTTTATTTTATAGTTTATTCTAATCTATTTACTTTTGGCTATTCTTTTATAGAATATCTGAAATTTATGTTATCTAATATTAAGAACTATACTTTAATATTAGGAATTATTTTATTAATTATAGCATTAAGAAGAAAGGGGAAGCAAAGATGATTTATACTTATGATATTTTACTTAATTGGACAAAAGACACAAGATTAAAAGAATTTTACGAATGGAATTTAGAAGATGATTTAGAACATATAAAGAAAATACCCATTATTAGAGTTAAAGATATTATGCTAAAAAGTTTATTAACTTCTAAAATAAAAATAGATAAAACTTTTCTTTCTAAAATAAAAGATAAAACAGAAAGTTATTTTCATAATGAAATTGATGTAATAGATTATGCAGTTATTGTAACAACTTCTAAAAAATCTTTAGCATTAGAGCTTGATAATGAAGGAAATGTTATTTATAAAAGTAATCTTTTATTAGATGAAGAAGAAGAAGTTTTAGAAATAGGAGAAGAATTAATACCAATGGATATTCCATATAAAGTTATAAGTAAAAGTAATAAAGTATCTTATTTTACTAGAAAAGAGGAAGAAGAAAATAAGTTTTTATCAAGAGAAATAAAAAAAATTAGACAAAATAAAGAAGAGTCTAAATTAAATTATTTGTATAAAGAATTTTTTATAGATGAGGGAGGAGACTTTAATAGTAAGTTAATAATTTTAGAAAAAGAAGTATCAAAAGAATATAATGATTTTCATCACAAATTATATAATCTTTTAAAACTATCAACAATTAAGAAAAAGTAATTACCTTATTTTATATGTTTTTGTAGATTCTTCTCCTTTTGGTTCGTCTTCTTTTAAAAGAAGTATATATTCATATTCTTCTATTATTTCTTTAGTAGATTTTAATATTAAATCTCCTAATGAATCTAAATCTATAGGACTATCACTAGGCTTTGAATTGTCGTTATTATTGTTAAAATCCATTTAGTACATCCCCCTTGGGTGATATAGATTATATGGTAAATAAATATATTTGTCAAACTGAAGTATAAATGTTAATAAACTGTAAATAATAATATCAGGTGATAGAAATGAAAAAGAAAATATTAATGTTAGCAGTGTCTCTTGTATTATTAACTGGTTGTAATGATATGATGAATACTCCTACAAAGAGAGTAGAAGAATATTTAGGTAAATATCAGATACTTGATAGTACTGTTTTAACTGAATTAGATGATGTTGTAGATAATAGTAACTATAGTGATGAATATAAAGAAGAATACAAAGAGTTAATGATTAAACAATATCAAAATTTATCATATAAGATAAAAAATGAACAAACTGATGGTGAAGTTGCAAATGTAATAGTAGAATTAGAAGTATTTGACTATAATAATGCTTTAGACGAAGCAGAAGATTATATTGAAGAACACAAAGAAGAATTTGTTAGTGATGATAAAGAAACAAGAGAAGAAAAGATTGATCACTATAAGATAAATGCTATGAAAGAAGTGACAGATAAAGCTAGTTATACAATTAATTTTAATTTAGTTAAAGATAATAAAAAATGGGTGTTGGAAAAAATAAATGATAGTGACTTAGAAAAAATACATGGTTTATATGAGGATTAAATTATTGTAATTAAGATGTCAAAAGAAAGACTTTAACTTCCTTTTTTAAATTAATTAAGTTATAATTTAAATAAGGATGTTAATAATAAGATTATAAGGATATTAGCATTTTTATAATCTTTTTTTAAGGAGGTTTATTATGACACCACATATTGAAAGTAAAAAAGAAGATATTGCCGAAGTGGTTCTTATGCCAGGAGATCCACTACGTGCAAAATATATTGCTGAAAAGTTTTTAACTGACTATAAATTAGTTAATAAAGTTAGAAATATGTTTGGCTATACTGGTTATTATAAAGGAAAAAGAGTAACAGTTTTTGCATCAGGTATGGGTATTCCTAGTATTGGAATATACTCTTATGAATTATATAAATTCTATGATGTAAAGAAAATAATTAGGATTGGAACTAGTGGTTCTTTTAATAAAAATATAAAAGTACTAGATGTTGTTTTATCAGAGGGAGCATATTCTAAAACATATTTTCCAAAGTTATTAGATGGAAATACAGTAGACTTTATTAAGGCAAGTGAATCTTTAAACGAAAAAATAAAAACAGTCGCAGATAATAAGAATATTCCTTTAAAAATTGGTAAGACTATTACTAGTGACGTGTTTGATTTGTATAGTAGTTCTCTTGATGAGTTTAAATCTAATTTTCCTGATGATGATTTCTTATCAGCAGAAATGGAAGCATTTGGACTATTTTATATTGCCCAAAAATTTAATAAAGAGGCATCATGTTTAATGACTGTTGTTGATTCTTTTTATGATAAAAAAAGTTTAACTAGCGAAGAGAGAGAAAAGTCACTTGATCAAATGATTACACTAGCATTAGATGCAGTGCTTTTATAGAAAGGGAAGGTGTAGTATGAATTATGTAAAGAAAGAAATGGGGGCTTATAATCTTCATATAATTAAAACTAATCTTTATAAGACTATTACTGTTAAGATATTTTTTAGAGAAAAAGCTTTAAAAGAAAATATTACAAAACGTAATTTCTTAAGTCGTATTATGATGCTTGGTAGTAATGATTATAAGACTAAAGTAGAACTTACGAAAGCTGAACAAGACTTATATGCTGTTAATATATCTGGTACTAATAGAAGAATAGGTAATTATTTAGATACAGGAATTAGTCTAAAAGTATTACATGATAAGTATACTGAAGAAGGTAACTTTGAGAAGAGCTTAGATTTATTAGATTCTTTAATATTTAATCCTAAAGTTACTAATAAAGCTTTTGATGAGACTGATTTTAATACGGTTTATGAAGAATATAAAGCAGATCTTAATAGTTTAGTTGAAAACAAAATGACTTATGCTTTAATTAAAGGATTAGAAGCGACTAATGATAAAAGTGTTATAAGTTATCGAGGTATAGGTTATTTAGAAGATTTAGAGAAAATTACTAGAGAAAATCTATATTCTTATTATGAAGAAGTAATTAAACATGATTTTGTTGATATCTTTGTTTTAGGTGATGTAGATGAAGAATATATTACAAATGTTATAAGAGAGAAGTTTAAGATAAATACCTTTAAGAAGCAACCTATAAAAGCTTTAGTAGAAGAGACAAAAACTTCTAGAACAAAAATGGTTAAAGAAAAAGCATCAGCAGAACAAGATAACTTAATAATAACATTATCCCTTAATAATTTGACAGACTATGAAAGAAATTATCCTCTTTCTTTATATAATGCTATACTTGGTGGTGGTTCAGAATCTTTATTATTTACAGAGATTAGAGAAAAAAATTCTCTTGCCTATTATGTAAGTAGTACTCCTAATAAATTAGATAATTTAATTATTATTAGAGGTGGTATTACTAAAGATAAAAGTATGGATGCAGTTAATATTGTAAAAAAACTTTTAAAAAATTTAGAAGCAGGTAAAATAGATGATGATAGAATAGTGAAAGCGAAAGAATACTATACTAGTGCTATTGATGATATAATAGAAAGTCCTTTTCAAATTATAGAAAGTTACTATATGATAGAATTACTTGGAGTAGATGATATTGAAACTAAACGTAAGAAAATGTTAAAAGTAACTAAAGAAGAAATCATCGCTGTTGCTAAAAAAGTTAAAATGAATACAGTTTATATTCTAGAAGGAAGTGATGATAATGGAGAAAATTGAACTAAAAAATGTGGATAAAACTATTTATAGAGAAGTTTTAGATAATGGTTTAGAAATTATTATTATTCCAAATAATGAGTTTAGTAAGAAGAAAAATTATTATTTTAACTATGGTACTTACTATGGTGCCCTTAATAATGAGTTTGTTCCTAAAGGCGAAAGTAAAATGACTAGGTTTCCTAATGGTATAGCACATTTTCTAGAACATAAAATGTTTGAAAGTAAAGATGGTATTAAACCTTTTGACTTTTATGCCAAGACTGGTAGTTATGTTAATGCTTTTACTAGTTATAAAAGTACTTGTTATATTGTAACTGGTAATAAAAAGATGAAAGAAAATTTGGAGTATTTATTAACTTTTGTTAATAGTCCTTACTTTACAGATGAAAATGTAGCGAAAGAACAAGGAATAATTTCTGAAGAAGCTGCTATGAATGATGATAATCCTGATTATTTAGCATATAAAACTATAAATAAGAATTTATATAAATTATCACCATATAATACTCCAATATTGGGTACTGTTTCAATGATTAAAAAAATAACTAAAGAAGATTTATATGCTTGTTATAATACCTTCTACCGTCCTAGTAATATGTTTTTAGTAGTAGGTGGTGCTGTTTCTCCTGATGAAGTTCTTAAAATTACAACTGATACTTTAGCAAGATTTAATTTAGAAAAAGATATGGATATTAAAATTAAGCATTATAAAGAACCTGTTAAAGTAGTAAAAGACTATGAAGAAATAAAAGGAGAGGTTCAAGTTGAAAAACTTGCTATGGGATTTAAAATGGAAAAAGCAAAGTTTCGGATTAAGAATAAAGTTATATTAGATTTATATTTTAATATGATAGTATCTCTTTGTTTTGGTTCTAGTTCAGAATTTAGAGAAATGATAAGGAAAAGACACTTAGTAAGTAGAAGCGGTTACTATTTTCAAGATGTAGATAATATTATTACTTTTATGGTAGAAGCAGATGTTTTAAATTATCCAGTATATATAAACGAGTTAGAAAACTATCTTGCTAATCTATCTATTGAAGAAAAAGATTTAGAAAGAATGAAAAAAGTTTGGATTTCTAGTGAAGTAATTAAGACTGATTATGCAGATAATTTAGTAGATAATGTTGTAGATGAGTTAGTTAATTATCATAAAGTTATAGATAATTATGTTGGATTAATTAAGAATATGAATATTACAACTATGAGAGAAGTTATTAGTAGTTTAGATTTTAGTAACAAAGCTATTGTTAGAGTAGTAGGTGAAAAATAATCCTTTACAAAATGACTAATGCTATGATATAATTGAAGTCGTCAAAAAAATGTTCCGCTGGCTCTTTGGTTATGAGCATTGGTTATAGGTAAAGGAGGATCTTATATGAACGTAATTGACAAAATTAATGAAAAACAAATTAATAAGAACATTCCTGAATTTAGAGTTGGAGATACTGTTCGTGTTGACGTTAAGATTATCGAAGGTAAACGTGAAAGAATCCAAGCTTTTGAAGGAATTGTAATCGCTCGTCGTGGTGGTAGTGTTAGTGAAACATTTACAGTTCGTAAAATGAGTAGTGGTGTAGGTGTTGAAAGAACATTCCCAATCCATTCACCTAAGATTGCAGGAATTACAGTCTTAAGACATGGTAAAGTAAGACGTGCTAAACTAAACTTCCTAAGAGGAAGAGTAGGTCAATATCGTATTAAAGAAAGAGGACAACAATAGTTCCTCTTTTTTCTTTTCTTAACATTAAATTAGATGTATAATATAGTAGTAATGTATTAGAAAGGATATAATATGAAAGAGAAAATTAAACCATTATTACCATATATAATCATTATTGCTGTCGTCTTATTTATAAAAGCTTTTATAGTAACACCTATTAAAGTAAATGGAGAGTCTATGCACCCAACATTAGAAGAAAGTGACATAATGATTTTAAATAAGACAGCTTATTACTTTAATGAACCTAAAAGATTTGATATAGTTGTTGTTAATATGCCTAATGAATATTTAATTAAAAGAGTTATAGGATTACCTGGAGAACATATAGAATATAAGGATAATACTTTATATGTAGATGGTAAAAAAGTTAAAGAAAACTTTAAACATGGTAAGACAGAAGATTTTAACATAGAAGAATTAGGTAGTGATACTGTTCCGGAAGACGCTTATCTAGTTATGGGAGATAATAGAGAAAATTCTTTAGATAGTAGAGAGTTAGGTTTTATGAAGATAGATCAATTATTAGGTAGAACTAGTTTGATTATTTTACCATTTAATAGAATAGGTAATGCTAATTAAAATAATAAAGTGATATAGGAGAAAAATTATGGCAAAATTATATATTATAACAGGACCAGCAGGAGTAGGGAAGAGTACTGTTTCTAGAGGACTATCAGAAAGGTTAGAAAAATCTGTTTTACTAGAAGGAGATGATTTCTATCATCAAGTAGTAGGAGGTTATGTGAAAGCATGGAAACCTGGTAATCATCTTAATATCTTTTGGAAAGTATGTATAGATACCATTAATAACTATTTAAATGCTGGATATGATGTTGTTTTTAATTATATTATAGATAAAGATAAATTTACGCAATTAAAAAGTATATTTGAAAATGTAGAGACAAAGTTTGTAGTCTTATTAGTAGATGAAACAACTATTTTAAAAAGAGATAAAGAGCGAAAAGAAGAATATCAAATGAAAGAAAGATGTTTGGTATTACTTAATGAATTTTTAAATAATAATTATGACGAAAAATATATATTATATACAGATAAATTAACAATTAATCAAACAATAGATGAAATAATTAATAATAAAAAATATTTTGTCAATAATTTAATATGATAAAGGGATAAAGTTACTAGGATTAGTATCTTTTTTAATAATTATTGACAAGTAATTATTAATGATTTATACTGAATATTAGTTCAATGAATAAAAATTTAATTTTAGGAGTGTAATATGACTAGAAAAGAGCAAAAAGAATTTAGAGAAAAGCAAATATTGTTTAAGGCTTTAGAATTGTTTGTAATAAAAGGATATTCAGAAACAAAAATTTCTGATATTGCAGATAGTTTAAATATTAGTATAGGATTATTATTTCATTATTATAAATCCAAAGAGCAATTATATTTAGAGCTTATTAAAATTGGTATAGATGGAATGAAAGCTCCACAAAAAATAGAGTATAAAGATCCAATAGAATATTTTAGTAAATTTTTAGATAGATTATTTGAAGCAATAGATAAGGAACCATGGATTTGTCAAATGTTTATCCTTATGGCACGAGCCCAAAAGCAAGGTACACCGGATGAAATTAGAGAATTAGCGTTATCTGTAAATCAAATTGAATTATCATCTAAAATTATAGAAGAAGGACAAAAAATAGGATCTATAAAAAATGGTAATGCATTAGCATTATCAACTGCTTTTTGGTGTAGTGTGCAAGGAATAATGGAACAAAAAGTTGCTTTACCACAACTTTCATTACCAGAAGTTGATTGGATAGTAGATATTTTAAGAAAAGTATAATACTTCATCTACTTTTTAATTTTATTCATTGAATGGAAAGGAGAAAAAATGGAGAAGTTTGGTTTTTTAATATTATGGTATTTAGTAGCATATTTTATTGTTACAGGAATTGGAGTTTTACATACAATATTTAATATTAAAGTTTTAAAAATGAAATCAATGAAAGAAAGTGAAGGTATGGGTGAAGGCTATGAAAAAACAAAGCCTTGGCACACTTTATATAATTTAATTGTATTTCCTATCTTTGCCTATTTATACTTTAATGGCCTAGAAACAGTAACTTTAACAACTGTTATTTTAACATCAATTATATGGGGGACGATAACAGTAGTAGGTGATTTAATCGGATGGGTATTAGTTAAACATCCGTGGTCTTTATCTTTTAAAGCATTTTATATAGATTATCAACCCTGGATAACTTTAATATATATAACAATATATGCTAGTCCATTTATAACCTATGGAATTATGAATTTATTATAATTTTATCTTTGTCTTTAAGAAAATAGATAAATGTTAATTATAATTAATAAAGCAAATCTACTTATTAGAAGATTTGCTTTTATTAATTTTTTTCATAATATATAAACTATATATTAGAAGTAATAAATAAGCTGGTAAAATAATGTATGAACTCACATTAGGATAAGTTGATATACTACTAAAACAATAAGGAAGAGCGCATACATTTATTATAAAATGAATAATGATTGGTAACCATAAGTTTTTTGTTTTCTTATATATTGTTCCAAAGTAAATCCCCATAGAAATCGTTGAAATTATTCTTGTAATTATAATAAAAACTGATTGTCCCAAAACACCAAATATATGACCTAGTCCAAAAATAATAGATGATAAAATAATTGCAATAATTTCTTTGTTTCTTTTGTTATGACATAATTTTTCAATAAGATTTAATAATAATCCTCTAACATATAATTCTTCAACTATTGCAACACCTATGTAATAAATGATGCCTTCTATTAAAACTTTCAATATTGTTGGATTATAATCAAAAGGGGTTAATCCAATATAAAAAGCAACACAAGATATAATACCTACAGCAATACCGGGTATACCATATCTTTTTAGTCCTTCTTTTAGTCCATCCTTCTTAAGTCCTAACTTCCAATTAGGACAAAGAAACTTTAATGTTAAAAATGAAATTAAACCAATAATTAGAAAATTAAACATAAGTGTAAAGTAATATGGAGTGATATCTAAAAAATTAATATTTACAAATAAGGCACTTGGTAAGCCACTTAACTCTATAAATGCTAATAATACAGTAAGAAAACCTATAATGATTAGTTCTTTCTTTTTCATAATTTACCTCCAACATTATTTTATGTTATTTTTTTCATAGAATACTATATCATAAGTTGTAAAATAAATACTTATAAAAGTAATAGTTTTTTGAACGTACTATTTAGTAGATTTTTATTTTAATTAATAATTATGATATAATAAATTAGATTGAAACCAAGGAAGTGATTTTTATGAATGAAAATAAAACTAATATTAACTG
>CALVPN010000021.1 GCA_944351375.1 uncultured Bacilli bacterium
TTGAATAAATTAAATGAGTTATTAGATAAAAATAATTTTGATTATCGTTATGGTATAAATGAATTATACTATCATTTAGATGAATTTAATGAAAGTGATAGAGTAGATATTCTATATAATTTAGGTGGAGTCTTAAATCATAACTTATACTTTAAGAGTATGAGTCCTAATAGAGTTTTACCAAGTGGAAGATTAAAAGAAGATATAGATAAGAAATATGGAAGTACTGATAAATTCTTTTTAGAGTTTAAAAATAAAGCCATGAGTTTAAAAGGTTCAGGTTATACTTTTTTAGTAGTAACAATTGATGGCTCTCTAGATATTATAAATTTATCTAATCAAGAACTACCACAATCTTTTGGGTTTATTCCTCTATTTAATATGGATATGTGGGAACATGCTTATTATTTAAATTATAAAAATGAAAAAGGAAACTATATAGATAATTTCTTGATAATTGCAGATTTTACTAACGCTAATAAACTTTATAATAATTTGATGAAATAGATAATTGAGTGATAATTTGATCACTCTTTTTTAGTAAAATACTTTTTTCTGTTAATAATATTAGTGTAAAGTTAATCTCTTTTGTTTGTAAGATGTATTAAAATAATTTATACTATTATTAGAGATAGAAAGGTAGTGTATTATGCTTTTAGATATAATAATTTTATTAGTGGGCTTTGTAATAATCATTAAATCATCAGATGTTTTAGTAGATGCTGCATCCTCTTTAGCTTTAAAGTTAAGAGTACCTAAGATGTTAATTGCACTAACAATAGTTTCTTTTGGAACTTGTGCTCCTGAAGTCGCTATATCTTTTAGAAGTGTTGCAAATGGTGATGGAGTTATGGCTTTTGCAAATGTTGTAGGTAGTTGTATTGTAAATGTTTTCTTAATTATAGGACTTGCTAGCTTCTTAAGACCGATTAAAGTGAGACATGCTACTGTAAAAAAAGAATTACCATTACTTTTTATTGTTACAACAGCTTTTTCTTTTTTAATGCTTGATGCAGTTTTTAATCCTTTAACACCTAATACTTTTTCAAGAAATGATAGTTTTATTTTAATCTTATTATTTTGCATGTTTGTTCTTTATTTAGTAGGAATGTTATTTAAAAAGAATAAAAAAGATGAAAAACAAGAGATAAGCAAGTATTCTGCTATTATGTCTTGTCTACTTTTAGTTGTTACAATTATCTTAATAGTTTATAGTAGTGAGATGATTGTAGACTCTGCTAAAGCGATTGCCAGTGGACTAAATATAAGTGAGAAAGCAATTACAATGACTGCTATCGTAATAGGTACAAGTTTACCTGAGATGATTATGACAGTAACAAGTGCTAGAAAAGGTGAGTTTGATATGGCTATTGGAAATATTATTGGTACTAATATCTTTAATATTTGTATAGTTTTAGGACTTCCTATTCTTATATATGGTGATATTGTCTTAAAAGGCTTTGGCTTTATTGATATACTTGCCGTATTTCTATCTTCTTTACTTTTATTTATCTTTGCAAGAAGTGAAAGAGAAGTTAGTAAAAAAGAAGGAACTATTATGCTAATAGTGTTTGTCCTTTATTATGTATATATGTTATTCTTTTAAAATGTATATTTTAGATGTATAAAAATAAGTGTCAAATGAGTGACAATCTCTTTAAAATGTTCTTTAGTTTTGTTATACTTAAATAGAAAAGATACGAAAGGCAGTGTTTTTATGGCAAAAAGAAAGAAAAAGAAAGAAACTAAAAAAGGTTTTGCCCATGCGACAGAATTATATGGTGTATTACTTGTTTTAGCAGCAATTCTTGGTATTGGTAGATATGGCCCTGTTGGTAATATGATTGCATCCTTTGCAATATTTCTTGTAGGGGTATTTTATAATGTACTGTTAGTTGTTTTGTTAGTACTAGGTGCATATTTAATTATAAATAGAGAGTGGCCTAATTTATTTACAACTAAAATGTTAGGTATTTATTTATTAGTTATAGGTCTACTTGTTTTAATGCATGAAAACTTTATATTACAAAACGATAGTAATGCAATAAAAGTATTTAGTGAAACTACTAATCAATTAATTAACTCTTTTTCAGACGTTATGAAAGGTGCTAGACCTAATGCAATTGGGGGAGGTATTATTGGCTGTACTTTTGGAGTTTTATTTATGTTATTATTCTCATATAGAGGTATGCAGATAATCGCTTGGACTTTAATTATTATAGGATTTTCATTATTTACAGGCTTTTCTATTGTTGATTTTGTTAAAGATAAGGCAAGTAAGGCAAAAGAGAAGTTCCCTAAAAGAGATAAGAGTAAGGAAGAAGAACCTGATAATAAGAAACCTATTATTACAGGTAATGAAGAACCTGTTATGGGTGAAGTTAAAGATGATGATAAGAAAATTGTTATATCTAGTATTGACGAGTTGACTAAAGCTAAAATAAATGAAGAAGTTAGTGAGAATAATGATATTGGTGATGAAAACAAAGAAGCTTCTAATAAAACTTCTGTTAAACATAACTATGTCTTACCATCTATTAATTTATTAGATGCACCAAAGAAAAAGAAAAATAGTGTTAATCAAAGTTTAATTGAAAAGAATATAGAAATACTTGAGAAAGTATTAAAAGACTTTAATATTATTGGTAAAGTAGTAGAAGTACATATTGGTCCTACTGTTACTCAGTATGAGTTAGAGCTTCATTCTGGTACTAAAGTTAGTAAACTTTTATCAATTCATAGAGAAATAGCTTTAGCCATTGCTACTAAAGATGTTAGAATACAAGCACCTATTCCAGGGAAGAATACAGTAGGTATAGAAATTGCTAATAAAGAGACTGCTGCTGTTTCCTTTAGAGAAGTGTTAGAAAAAGTACCTAAGTCACTTGATAGTTCTAAATTACTTTGTCCTTTAGGTAAAAATATTATGGGTAATGTTATTTGGTGTGAAATTAATAAGACACCACACCTTTTAGTAGCAGGTTCTACTGGTTCAGGTAAATCTGTATGTATTAATGGTATTATTTGTTCTATTTTAATGAGAGCGAAACCTGATGAAGTAAAACTTGTTATGGTTGATCCTAAAAAAGTTGAACTTTCTGGTTATAACGGGGTTCCTCATTTGATGAGACCAGTTGTTACTGATCCTAAAGAAGCTTCTGTTGCATTATCTAAAATAGTTGCAGAGATGGAAAGACGTTATGATACTTTTAGTGAAACTAAGACTAAAAATATTGCAACTTACAATGATTATGTAGAAAAGAAAAATAAAACATTACCACCTGATGAACAAATTAAGAAGATGCCATTTATAGTCGTTATCATCGATGAGTTAGCAGACCTTATGTTAGTTGCCAGTAAAGATGTAGAAGCATCTATTATGAGAATTACCCAAATGGCTCGTGCTGCTGGTATTCACTTAATTATCGCAACACAAAGGCCATCAACTGATGTAATTACTGGTGTTGTAAAAGCAAATATTCCAAGTCGTATCTCATTTGCCGTATCTAGTAGTATAGATTCACGTACTATTCTTGATATGACAGGAGCAGAAAAATTACTTGGTAAAGGTGATATGTTATTCCTACCAATGGGAGAAGCAGATCCAGAACGTATTCAAGGAGCATATATTTCTGATGATGAGATTAAAAGAATTATTGATTATACAGTTGAACAACAAAAAGCTGAATATGATCAAAGCTTCATGAATTTATCAGGTGATAGTGAAAAAAGTGCATCTCAAAAAGAAGATATGGCTCAAGTTGAAGAATATGATGATCCTTTATATAATGAGATAGTAGAGTTTGTTATAGAAACACAGAAAGCTAGTGCATCACTTCTACAAAGAAGGTTTAAACTTGGTTATAATAGAGCCGCTCGTATCATTGATCTATTAGAAGAAAGAGGTATTATTGGACCACCTAATGGATCAAAGCCAAGAGAAGTGTTAGTGAAATTAGATGATGGGGATGAAGAATAATATTCATCCTCTTTTTTCTTTGGGGTATTTGTGTTAAAATATGTTACGTAAAGGACTGATGTGTTGTGAAACTTTTAGGTGTAATAAGAGATAATAATTATTTAGAATACTTAGATAATGGTTTAGAAGGAATTATATTACCACTAGAAACCTTTTCAGTTGATTATTTTAAATATTATAGTATTTCTGATATAAGAGAATGTAGAAAAAGTACTGATAAATTACTATATGTAGTTATAAATAAAATGATATTTAATAATGAATTAGATAATCTACTTACTGTTTTAAAAGACTTAGAAACATTAAAAATAGATGGTATTTTCTTTTATGATTTAGCAGTTCTAAACTTAGTTAGAGAAAATAACCTATCAATAAATTTAATATATAATGGAACTCATATGGTTACTAATAGTGATACTATTAACTTATATTATGATTTAGGAGTAAAAGGCGCATACTTATCTAATGAAATAACTAAAGATGAGGTTCTTAATATAAAAAGTAATACTAAAAGTGATTTATTTATTCTCTTACTTGGTAATCCTGTAGTTGCCATGTCTAGAAGAAGTTTACTTACTAGTTATTTTACTAATAAGAATAAAAGTAAAGATGATTTAATTACTATTAAAGAGCCTAAGAGTGGACAAGAGTTTATTGTTAAAGAAGATAGTAATGGAACAACTTTCTTCTTTAATAAACGTCTTAATTTGAGTAATGTTTATGAAGAATTAGTAGACTGTGGTATAAATTATGGAATCATAGAACAAGGTGATTATAATAGTGGTGAATATAAGGAACTAATTAATGCTTTTGTTAATTTTAGTAAGTTAAAAATAGATGAATTAGCAGGATATAATAGAGGGTTCTTATATAGAGAAACTATTTATAAAGTAAAGTAGGAGGAAGTTTTTATGAAACAAATTATTTTTGCAACTTCTAATGCAACGAAATCAAAAAGATTTAGTAAAGGATTAAAAGAATTAGGAATAGAAGTATTATCTTTAAAAGATATAGATGTCAAATTAGATATAGAAGAAGATGGAAGCACCGCTATAGAAAATGCTTTATTAAAAGCAAGAGCATGTTATAAGAAAACAAAAAAGCCTTGTATGGGTATGGATGATACACTATATATGGAAGGTGTTCCAGAAGATATGCAACCAGGATTATTTGTTAGGCGTGTAAATGGAAAGAATCTAACAGATGAAGAGATGATAGAACATTATACTAATTTAGTAAAAAAATATGGTATAAATGGCAGAATTAATTGCAAATGGATATATGGTTTAGCAGTTATTAATGAAAATGGTGAGGAAACTACTTATAGTTGGTTTAAAGATGATTTTTATATGACTAGTAGTAGGAGTGATAAAAATAATCCTGGATATCCATTAAATTCTATTTCTAAATATAAAAAGTTAGATAAATATTTTACAGAAGTAACTTTAGAGGATATGAAACTTATAGAAGTAAATGAAGATGATGTAGTAGACTTTATTGCAAATCATATATAAATTAAGAAAGTAGTGATATGATGAAAAAAATAGAATTACTGGCACCAGCAGGAGATTTAGAAAGACTTAAAGTAGTACTTTTATATGGTGCTGATGCTGTTTATGTTGGAGGAGAAAAACTTAGCTTAAGAGCGAATGCTACTAATTTTAGTTTAGATGAATTAAAAGAAGGATGTACTTTCGCTCATAATCTAAAAAAACGTGTATATTTAACCGCTAATATAGTCTTTCACGATAAAGATAGAAAAGGTATGGAAGAGTATATTAAAGAAGTTATAGACTGTGGTATAGATGCTTTTATTGTTAGTGATTTATATCTTGCTAAATACATAATTGATAATTATAAAAATGTGGAAGTTCATATCTCAACTCAAGACTCTATTACTAATATAAGTAGTGCTAAGTTTTATAGAGATTTAGGAGCAAGTAGAGTTGTTCTTGCAAGAGAATTATCTCGTGAAGAAATAAAAGAAATATCAAGTATACCTAATCTAGAAACAGAAGTATTTATTCATGGGGCCATGTGTACTTGTTTTAGTGGTAGATGTGCTCTATCTAATTATGTTACTAATAGAGATGCTAATAGAGGTGGTTGTGCCCAAGTATGTCGTTTTGCCTTTGATTATGATAGTAATGATAAATTCACTCTTGCAACAAAGGACTTGAATATGGCGATGTATATTAAAGATTTAATAGATATTGGTGTAAGTTCTCTAAAAGTAGAAGGAAGAATGAGAAGTCTTTATTACCTTGCAACAGTTATTGGTAGTTATAGATTTTTGATAGATAGTATTTATGATGGTACTTTAACAGATGATAAGTTATTAGAATATCAAAAACGACTTGATTCTGTCGCTAATCGTGATACAACAACTCAATATTTTAATCATCTAGCAGATGTAACTGATCAGTATTATACAGGGAGACAAGAAATATCTAATCAAGAGTATTTAGGACTTATAATAGGTTATGATGAAGAATTAGAAGCTCTTGTCTTAAAAGAACGTAACTACTTTAAAGTAGGTGATGAAGTAGAGATATTTACACCAAGTGGAGAGATTTATCCTTATAAAATAGAAACTATCTATAATGAAGATAATGAAAAAATAGAAGTAGCAAGACATCCAGAAGAAATATTAAAATTACCATTTAAGAGAAGACTTGTTCCTTATTCTATGATAAGATTAATTAGAAAGGGTGAGTCTAATGTTTAGATATTATAAAGTTCCAGTGTATGCATTACAAGATGATTTAGTTAGTTATGACCTTTTGGATTATCTTGTTGTGACTCCACATTATTTATTTGCTAAAGAACTTTTGACAGGTTATTATAGTATAGAGATTTTAACCAATAAAATGGTAGATGGTAGTAAGTTAAAGTTAGCACCAGGGAATACTTTGGAGATTAAAAAGAAAATTAGAGATGTAGCATTATTTACACTTAAAGAAGAGTTTGTTCCTAAGAATTTAGTAACTGAAAGTTTTTTGGATTCTTATATAAATAACTTTGATACTTCAAAATTTAATACAATTTATAAGAAAATAAATGATAGAAAATTTAAAAATACTAGTTGTAAGATAAGAGAATTGAAAAATATTAAAAGAGGTTAAAGGGGTAGTTATGGGTAGTAAAGAATATTATGTGGTTCCAGTTTATGTAATGCTTGCAGAAGATTTTGTTTGTGGAGATGTAGATTTTATGTTTTTAGACAAAATAATAGTGTCTAAAACTAAAACAGGTTATGAAGAGTTAGATGGCTTTAATAATTTTGTCGTTTTAAAGTCAGAAAAAGCAGATAATAAGAGCTTAAATATTACTAATTATAATGAGTGTCTGTATTTAAATGAGGATGATATTACTGCTGAAAATAAGATAGTGATTAATGATACTTTTAATAGAGATAGTTATGTTAAAGATAATTTTGATAATTTTATAAAGATGAAAAGGGGAAGTGTTAAAACTAAAAAATGTTAGGCAGGAAAGTAGTGATTTGATGGATAATTTTGAGAAAGCAAAAGATAATTTTTTAAGAAAAGAAAAAGATTTAAGTAAATATGCTACTAAAAGTAGTGATGCTGTTAGATTTAAAGGGGACAAAGAAGATATTAGACCTCCATTTTTTCGTGATATCGACAGAATAATACATTCTTTGTCTTATACAAGATACTTAAATAAGACTCAAGTTTATACCTTAAACTCTAATGATCATGTTAGTAGAAGAATTACACACGTTCAATTAGTTAGTAAGATTGCAAGAACAATAGGTAGGGCTTTAAACTTAAATGAAGACTTAATAGAAGCGATTGCCCTAGGACATGATATTGGACATACTCCTTTAGGTCACACTGGTGAAGCGATATTAAACAGATTGTCTTTAAAAGAATTAGGAGAGTACTTTGCTCATAATATTCAAGGTGTTAGATACTATATGTATATATCTAAAGATGGGAAAGGACTTAATTTAACTTTACAAGTTTTGGATGGTATTATGACTCATAATGGAGAAATGTTAAGTCCTATATATGAACCTATGATGAAAGATAAAGAAGAATTTTTAAGAGAATATAATGAAAGTTATAAAGACTTAAAGAAAGCTAAAGTATATCGTCCTATGACATTAGAAGGTTGTGTTGTTAGAATTAGCGATATTATAGGATATATTGGAAGAGATATTGAAGATGCTATTATGATTGGTAAACTTAAAAGAAGCGATATTCCTAAAGAGATAGTTGATATTTTAGGAAATAATAATAAAGATATTGTTAATACAATAATACTTGATATTATTAATGAAAGCTTAGATAAACAACATATTAAAATGAGTGATAATGTATATAAAGCCTTATTTTCATTAAAGAAATTTAATTATCAATATATTTATAGTAAATCTATGACTAAAGAAGAATTAGATTATTATGAGAAAAAAATTAATAAGTTATATCACATTTATTTAGAAGATATAAAAACTAATAATAAAGATAGTATTATATATAAGTTATTTTTAGATCACCAAGATAAGTCATATTTTGAAACTACTGATATAAAAAGACAAGTAATAGACTTTATCGCTGGTATGACAGATGACTTTTTAGTAAGAGAGATAAAAAAATATGAGTAAAGCATTAGATTGTAGTAGTTTAGAAAAAGAAATATTAACTAAAGTAATAGAAAATAAAAAAGATAAGAAAATTACTATTGCTATCATCACTTTTAATAAATCTATTTATGAGAATTTAATAATAGAAAAATGCTTAAGTCTAGGTATCTATTTTAGGCATTATAAGTTAGATAATTCTAATACTTTAGAAGTTATTTCTTTAATAAATAAATTAAATAAAAATAATAAAATAACAGGTATTTTATTAGTAGAACCAATTCCTACAAATATTGATAAATATGCTTGTTATGAAAAGATAGATATAAATAAAGATGTAGATGGAGTTAATCCAGTTAATCAGTATTATTTGTCTATAAATAGATCTAATATAGTTAATTCAACTGTTCTTGCCGTTAAAAAAATATTAGATTCTTATAATATCTCTTTAGATGGTAAAAAAGTTACTATTATAGGAAGAAGTTATAATATATCTAAACCACTTGCAACTTATTTATTAAATTTAAACTCTACTGTTACAATTTGTCACTCTAAAACTAAAGATTTATTTCTTTTTTTGAAAAAAAGTGATATTATTATAAGTGCAACAGGAGTTAATAATCTTTTTAAAAGTAGTGATTTAAAAGATGATACTGTTGTTATAGATATAGGTATAGGGGATATCTTAATAGATAATGGCAACATTAGTTACACTCCAAAAATTAAAGGGATAGGACCTTTATCTGTCGCTTGTCTTTTAGAAAATTTAGTTACATATTGTAAAAAAATAAAATAAAAATTATAATAGATATAGAAAGAAGGTATGATTAATGAAAATTTATGTATGTAAAAAATGTGGAAATGTTATTTTAAAATTAGAAGATAAAAGTGAAGCTTTAGTATGTTGTGGTAAGAAAATGGATCTTATTGAAGCTAATACTACAGAAGCAGCAACTGAAAAACATTTACCAGTTTATGAGATTAAAGAGGGAATGATTAATATTAAAGTAGGAGAAGTAGAGCATCCTATGACAGAAGAACATTATATTTCTTTTATAATTCTTGCAAGTGATGATAATTACATGATTAAGGAGTTAAAAGCAGGAGATAAACCAGAAGTAAGTTTTCCTTATAGTAGCGAATATAATAAAATCTATGCTTATTGTAATTTACATAGTCTTTGGCTTACAGAAATTAAATAATTATATATTCCATAAAAAATATTATGGAAAAATTATTATGATGCTAACATAATGTTAGCATTTTTTGTTTGTAATTTAAGTATCATTTTATAATATGCTGCATACTATACTAGAAAGAATTTCTAAAAATAACACTTGATATTTTTGTAGAATTATGATAAAATTTTGCTTGTATTATGATTAGTATGTTCTAATCAAATATTATTAATTTTTGAGGTGATTATAATGGTAAATAAAAAAGTAGTTTACTTAACAGAAGAAGGACTTAATGATTTAAAGAATGAATTAAGTGAATTAATAAATGAAAAAAGACCTGCTAATATTCAGGCTATTAAAGAAGCACGTAGTTTAGGTGATTTATCAGAAAATGCTGACTATGATGCTGCTAAAAATGAACAAGCTCAAATTGAAGGTAGAATTAAAACTATTGAGAAGATGCTTGAAAATGTAGAGATTATTAAAGATATTCCAAAAGATATAGTTGGTCTTGGTAGTACAGTTTCTATTAAATATGTAGATGATGAAGATGATACAGATGAATATCAAATAGTAGGTAGTCAAGAAGCAAATCCTTTTGAAGGAAGAATCTCTAATGAAAGTCCTATCGCTAAAGCACTACTTAATCATAAAGTTGGCGATGTTATTACAGTAGAAAGTCCTAATGGAAGTTATGAAGTTGAAATAACTGAAATAAAATAGTCCATAGGGCTTTTTATTTAAAATAAAAAAAGAAGATAAGTATCTTATTTATCTTCCTTTATATGGATGTCTATAAAAATAATATGGTGGATATACTTGATAAACTGGAATAGGGTACATTGGATAAAAATTAGGTCTATAATTGCTTCCTAGTCCATATCCTATAACACCACCTATTATTAAAGGAATGAAACCATTTCTGTTGTTGTTTGGATATATTGGTCTATTGTACATAACTTCTCCTCCTTTATTGATAGTCTATGTTTAATTTTATAATAGGAAGGTTTTTCTGCCTAAAATTTTGTAAACTATTGTTTGCAAAATGTTAAGACCAGTGTTACAATTAATTTAAGTTAGAGGTGATAATGATATGAAAAGTAAAAAGAAACAAAGAAAGAATTATGTAATATTAGCAGTTATTTATGTTGTTGTAATAGCATTGGTTTTATATCTTGCTAGTTGGTATAATACTTATAAAAATTATCAAAATGAAATACCTGTGTTACAAAATGTAGTTTCTGAAATTAATCCTGATGAATTAGAGCATTATCTAACTGAAAATCCATCTCAAATATTATATTTGTGTGCTGCTAGTGATGATGAATGTAGAGAGCTTGAAGAAGATATCAAATCTCCTCTAGAAAAGAATGGTTATCAAGATTTAACTTATGTTAATTTAGAAGATATAGGTGATAAAAATTCTTACATAAATACATTATTAGATAAATATGGTTCGGATTTTAATGTTGAAAGAGTACCGTGTTTAATCAAATTTACAGATGGTAAGATAACAGCAGTTGAAGATGGACTTAATGGAGCATTATTAACTAGAGATGAAGCTTTAAATTTTCTTGATATTAATGATGAAACAGGACAATAAGTCTTGTTTTAGTTTAGGAGGATGTTTGTTATGAATCATATTGTTTTATTTGAACCAGAGATACCACAAAATACTGGTAATATTATGAGAACTTGTGTTGCTACTAATACAAAATTACATTTGATTAAACCATTAGGCTTTTCTTTAGATGAGGCTCATTTAAAAAGAAGTGCCGTTAATTATATAGATAATTTAGACTATGTTGTATATGAATCTTGGGATGATTTTACATCTAAAAATAAAGGTGTCTATTATTATTTAACTAGATATGGTAGAGTTCCACATACTAGTTTTGATTATAGTAATAAAGATAATTTAGATTTATATTTTATCTTTGGAAAAGAGTCTACTGGTATTCCTAAAGAAATATTAAAAAATGACTTATCTAATTGTCTTAGAATACCAATGACTTCTAATGTTAGAGCTTTAAATATTTCTAATAGCGTTGCTATTGTTATATATGAAGCCTTAAGACAACAAAATTTTAATGATTTATTAAGAGAAGAACCAGAAGGAGACTCTTTTAAAGGAGCGGATTATTTAGAAAGATAAGTATTCATTAATTGCGATACAAAAGAATGTTTGGCAAATTATCAAAAATATGATAATATACTTGTACGCAGTAAGAAAGGAGCAATTAATGAATAATTACCAAATAAGAGAAAAGTCATATACTGAAGCTTTGGCATCAGCACGTGTTGGAGGCACTTTAGCTAATAGTTTAGTTAAAACTATGCCCAATATGACATCTCAAATTGCAACTGCTGTAGATAACACTAAAGAAGAAATTACAAAACAAGAAATTAAGACTTTTGATTTAGCATATTTTCAAGGACTTGCTAGGGAACAAGAATCTAAAAATTTGGATTATATGAGAAAACAAGCTAGTATGCATTATGGTAATAGAAAAAGATAATCGTTTGTGGTGATTATCTTTTTTCTTTTAAGCAGCTTGCTTATCTTGTTTTCTTAAACTTCTAATTTCTCTTGCACTCATTCTAATTTTAGTTCCATCTTCAAGTCTAATTACTTGTAAATTTGGTTTTTGTTGTCTTTTAGTAGCATTTAAAGCATGTGATCTACTATTTGCAGTTAAAGGCTTTTTGCTAGTAACTTTCTTTGCCATTATAATTCCTCCTTTACTAAACGTTTCTGCTTTATAACTTTATCATAAATATAACACAAAGTCAAATAAAATCGCATAAATTTATTGACTCGCATACATCTGTATGATATAAATGAAGAGAGGAGAGTGATTATTATGTATAATATGTTATATGTTAAGAGTAATTACTCTTTACTTTCTAGCCTTTTAACAATAGATGATATTATAGATTATAATATAAAAAATAATAGAACTAATGCTGTTATTTGTGATGATAATATGTATGGGACAATGGAATTTATTAAGAAGTGTAATCTTAAGAAGATAAAACCTATTGTTGGATTAGAAGTATCCTTTGATAATTATAAAATATTACTTTATATAAAAAATTATCAGGGATATCTTAATTTAATTAAAATATGTACAAGAGTAAATGATAATAGCATTACAATAGATGATATTATTAAATATAAAGATAATCTCTTTATTTTAGTACCTTTTGATAGTTTAAATTTTTATTTAGAACATAAAGATAAATTTATGGATATTTATCTTGGCTTTAGTAATAAGAAAGAGGAAAGTGAGGCTTTAGTTATTACTAAAGATATAGTTTATTTAAAACCATGCTTATATAAGAGAAAAGAAGATAGTGATTATTTAAAATATCTTTA
Organism: uncultured Bacilli bacterium; assembly: GCA_944351375.1. Lineage (GTDB taxonomy): Bacteria > Bacillota_I > Bacilli_A > RF39 > UBA660 > Onthousia. The sequence goes on from CALVPN010000021.1 coordinate 13,146, forward strand.
TTTAATTAGAGATGGTAAGACTCTTAATGATAATATTAGTTATGATACTTTAAATAAAGAATTAGAAGTTACTGATATTATTAATACTTATGAAAATATAGGATTACTTAATACTTTGAAAATAGTAGATGAATGTAATTTAGAGTTTCCTAAACCTAGTTTATTACTACCTATATATGAATGCCCTAAAGGAGTAGATTCATCTATTTATTTAATGAGTCTTGCAAAAGCAGGGCTATCTAAAAGACTTAATAATAATGTTACTAAAGATTATCTTGATAGATTAGGTTATGAGTTAAATATAATCAATAACATGGGATTTGCTAACTATTTTCTTGTTGTTTATGATTTTATTAGATATGCTAAAAAGAAAGGAATATTAGTAGGACCTGGTAGGGGTAGTGCTGCAGGAAGCTTAGTAGCATACTCTCTTGGTATTACCGAAATTGATCCCTTAAAATATAATTTACTATTTGAAAGATTCTTAAATCCAGAACGTAAGACTATGCCTGATATCGATACAGATATACCTGATATCTATAGAGATGATATTATTAATTATGTTACTGATAAATATGGTAAAAAAAGAGTGTCTGGTATTGTTACATTTGGAACTCTTGCTGCTAAACAAGTATTAAGAGATGTCTCTCGTATATTTAGTGTGCCTTTATATAAAGTAGATAGACTAACATCTTTTATACCTGTTATGTCTCATAAGAAGTTAGATGAATTTTATAGAGAAAATGAGAAGTTTAGAGCATATATAAACAGCGATGAAGTATTATCTAAAGTCTATAAAATCGCTTCTATTATCGAAGGTTTCCCAAGACAGATTGGAACACATGCTGCTGGTATTGTTATGTGTAAGAAGGACTTAGATGAAGTTATTCCTTTAACTAAAAGTGATGATATGTACTTAACAGGATATTCTATGAACTATTTAGAAGAGTTAGGTCTATTAAAAATGGATTTTCTAGGAATTAGAAATCTTACTATCATTATGAATGTCATGGATATGGTCTATAAAACTAGAGGGGTAAAGATAGAATTTAATGATATTCCTTTAGATGATAATGAGGTTTATAAGTTATTTGCAAATAGTGATACTAGTGGTATCTTTCAATTTGAATCTAATGGAATGAGAGGTTTCTTAAGAAAGCTTAAACCTAGTAGTTTTGATGAACTAAGCACAGCGATTGCCTTATTTAGACCTGGTCCTGCTGAGAATATAGATTTATATATAGCAAGAAAAGAAGGAAGAGAAAAAGTTATTTATCAAGATAAATCATTAGAACCTATTTTAAAAGAAACATATGGTATTATGATATATCAAGAACAGATAATGCAAGTTGCAAACATCTATGCAGGTTATACATTAGGAGAAGCGGATATCTTAAGAAGGGCGATTAGTAAGAAAAAAGTAGATGTTTTAAAGAATGAAGAAAGTAAATTTATAAGTAAAGCGAAAGCGTTAGGGCACGGTGAAAATATTTCTAAAACAATATTTGCAAGCATCTTAAAATTTGCTGGTTATGGTTTTAATAAATCCCATGCTGTTGCATACTCTCTAGTCGCTTATAAAATGGCTTATTTAAAAGTACATTATAAGTTAGAGTTCTATGCAAATCTTTTAAATAATGTTATAGGAGCTTCATCTAAAATGCAAGAATATTTAAGAGAGATAAGAAGTCATGACTTAAAAGTATTAAAGCCTGATATAAATAAGAGTACTAATAGATTCGTTATTGATAGTAATAATATAATCTTTCCATTTTCTACTATTAAAGGAGTTGGAACAAGTGTTTCTAGTTTAGTGTTGAGGTCAAGAGATAAAGAATTTACTGATATATATGATGCCTTTTCAAAATTAGTTAGAAGTGGTGTTACTAAAAAACAGTTAGAGTCCTTAATAAATGCTGATGCTTTTAGAAATTTGGGGTTTAATAAAAAGACTCTTATTACTAATTTAGATAGTCTAGTTAACTATGGGACTTTGACTATTGATTTAGATGAGAGTTTAGTATTAAAGCCAGAGATAATTATTACTAACGAATTTCCTAATAGTGTTTTATTAGAACAAGAAGAAGAGTGCTTTGGTTTTTATATTAGTAATCATCCTGTTACTACATATAAGAGTAAGTATCAAAATATTGTTAGTATTAATTGTATAGGTAATTACTTTAATAAAATAGTTAATGTTATGGTAATGGTAGAGAAGGTTAAAGCGATTAAGACTAAGAAAAATGAAGATATGGCCTTTATAACTGCTAGTGATGAGACAGGGCAGGTTGATTTTATCTTCTTTCCTAGAGTGTATAAAAATAATATGGATATTAAAAAAGGAGATATTTGTATATTTACAGGAACAGTTGAAAAAAGATATGATGAATTACAATTAGTAGTTAGTAAAATTAATTATATAAGGAGAGAAAATGAAGAAGAAGAGTAATATTATATTAGTGGTTATATTAGTTAGTGTTTTGTTAGGATTAGATTTATTGTTAAAATATTTAGTTAGTACTTATTTAACAACTGTTAATATTATAAATAATTTCTTTTCCTTAACCTACGTTTTAAATGATGGGGCTGCCTTTTCTTTATTTGCGAGTAGGACTTATCTATTAATACTTATCGCATTAATATGTTTATTCTTTATTCTTTATGAGTTAAAGAATAATTTAGACGATAGAGTACTTTCTATAGGTTATTCTCTAGTCCTAGCAGGCCTATTAGGTAATTTCCTTGATAGATTAATGGATGGATATATTATCGACTATTTATCATTTAAAATATTTACATACAATTTTCCTATCTTTAACTTTGCAGATATACTAATAGTAGTAGGAATAATTATAGTTATAATTAAAGAAATATTAAAAGAAAGAGGTAAGAAGTATGAAGTTAGAAGTAAATAGTGAAGGTGGAAGACTAGATAGTTATATTGCAAGTAACAGTGATTTATCTAGAAGTAGAGTATCTAAGTTAATTAGTGATGATAAAATACTTGTTAATGGTAAAGAAAAAAATGCTAGTTATAAAGTGAAACTGGGAGATATTATTGAAGTAGGTCTTGATGAAGAGATAAATCTAGAAAACCTTGAACCTACTAATATTCCTCTTGATATTGTTTATGAAGATGAGTATTTAATGATTATTAATAAAGGGAGTGGTTTAGTAGTTCATCCTGCACCAGGTCATGTTACAGATACTTTAGTAAATGCTCTTATTTATCACTCTAAAGTAAGTAAAGATGGAACCTTTAGACCAGGTATTGTTCATAGACTTGATAAAGATACTAGTGGTTTAATGGTAGTTGCCAAAGACATTAAAACTATGGAGTTACTTAGTGACATGATTAAAAATAAGAAAATAGAAAGACATTATCTTGCCATAGTTGATGGCCTAATTATGCATGAAACTGGTACTATTGATGCACCAATTGGAAGGGATGAGTCTAATAGACAAAAGATGGCTGTAACTGCTCATAATAGTAAAGAGGCAATAACTAATTTTAAAGTATTAAAAAGATTTAAAAATAATACTTTAATAGAATGTATCTTAGAGACAGGTAGAACTCATCAGATTAGAGTACATCTAAACTACATAAAGCATCCAGTTAGTAATGATCCTTTATATGGTAATCATAAAAATGTAACAGAGTTTGGACAAATGTTACA
>CALVPN010000022.1 GCA_944351375.1 uncultured Bacilli bacterium
AGTTACTTGAGATTTTTAAAAAGAATTCTGCCCCTCTTTCTGAAGAAGAAAGAATATACTTTATAAAATTATATTGTATTAAAGATCTATGTGACACTCTAATTGATTAATCAGTTAGGGTATCTATTAGTCTAGGGCTATGACATTCGGTTTATTATTTTGTGCCACAGAAAAAATCAAACAGAAATGAGCCTGTGCCACTCTTGTGCCACTTTGTTCGAAATAGTCCAAAAAAGTTAAAAAAATAGGGATATTCTAAATCTATTGAAATACTTGGAAATGCCTTGATTTCATTACGTTTCAAAGCATTTCAAAAGATTATAGACCTTTTCTCCAAAACTTTTGATGGGAGTTCGATTCTCTCCGCCCCTGCCATTATGAATTTATCGTTTTCTACTAAAGAAAACGTTTTTATTTTATTAAAATAGACATAACTTAACACTTAATAACACCAACTAACTTGCTTTCTATCTACTAAAAACCTACAATTAAGGTGGAGGTAAAATATGGAAGCAAAAGATATTAAGAAAGTCGCTTGCGTTGGTGCAGGTGTAATTGGTTATAGTTGGGCTTTATATTATTCTCTAAAAAAACTATCAGTAAATGTTTATGATATAACTGATGAAGCTTTAAATCTTGCCAAAGAAAGAATTCATGAAAGTCTACTTAACTTAAAGAAAAATAATGTTGTAACAGAAGAAGAAATTAACGAAATTGAAAGTAGAATTAATTATACTACATCTATGGAAGAAGCAGTTAAAGATGTAGAATTTATTACTGAATCTGGTCCTGAAAGTTATGATGTAAAAAGAAGAATGGTTGAAGAAATGGAAAAATATACTAAAGAAAATACAATCATCTCATCATCTACATCAGGACTACTAATTACAGAAATAGCAAGAGATGCTAAACACAAAGAAAGATTCATAGGAGCACATCCTTATAATCCACCACATTTAATACCACTAGTAGAACTTACTAAAGGAGATTATACAACTGATGAAGTTCTTAATACTGCTAAAGAATTTTTCCAATTAATTGGTAAAGAACCAGTAGTATTACAAAAAGAAGCTTTAGGGTTTATCTGTAATCGTATTCAAATGGCTGTTTATAGAGAAGTATGTAGCCTAGTAATTAATGGTGTATGTACTATAGAAGACGCTGATAAAGCCGTAACTTATGGTCCAGGATTAAGATGGGCTATTATGGGACCTAGTCTAGTCTTTGAATTAGGTGGTGGTAAAGGTCATATAGATGGACTTATGAAACACCTAAACCCCTCTATTAGTTTATGGTTACACGATATGGCAGATTTTAAAGACTTTCCTGAAAAATTTCCAGAAATAGCAAGAAAAGGTGTAGAAGAAGCCTTAAAAAATAGACCTAAAGAAATAGGTAATGATGATGAATCACTTGCCAAATATCGTGATAAAATGCTAATAGAAATATTAAAATTACATAACAAACTATAGTTAAAAGTAGATAACAAAATATCTACTTTTTCTTTTAATTATCTGTTATAATTTAATTACTAAGGAGAAAAACTATGAAAAATAAATATAATAAATTAGTACGTGATAACATTCCAAATATTATTAAAGCAAATGGTGAAGAACCAATCTATCATACTTTAAATGATGAAGAATACTGGGATGCTTTATTAAAAAAGGATACTGAAGAATTAGAGGAAGTAAAAGAAGCAGAAAGTAAAGATGAAGTATTAAAAGAACTAGGAGATAAACTAGAAATTTTAAGAGCAATGGCCAAGTATCATGGTTTTACATTAGAAGATGTTATAAAACAAGCAGATAAAAAAAGGCAAACAAACGGAGGATTTCAAAAGAAATTATTTTTAGAAACAGTAAAAAAGGACTATTAATTTCATGAACAATAGTCCTTTTCTAATTATAAACTACTTTCTTTTTAGTTTATAAACATATGGCTCTGGCTTTTTTACAAAACGTCCATCTTTTAAGTAATGATGTTCAAACTCTAAATGTATTGAATCACTTTCTTTATTAGGATACATAACTATAAACCCAGGCTCTCCTCCTTCTTCACCTTTATGATTCAAAAAACCACCTAGTGCAGGAATATAAACATCATTATCTTGAAATGATGCTATATGAGAATGACCATGTATAGATAAATCATGAGGAATTAAATTCCTGCACTCTATACGATAAGGATGATTTTCATGCTCTAAAGAAATATAACCCCCATCAATTGATATAAATGCATGAAGATATCCTAATGGATAAATATTTTTCTTATCTGCTAATCCTTTTAATATATCTATTTCATAATCTAAATATCTATCATCATGATTACCACCTAATACTGATTGATGAACAAAAGGAACACTTGGATAATCACTTATAATATTATCTACTTGTTCCTCTGCAATTTTATCGCTACCTACTTCAATATTTATAGGATGCTTTATCCCATTCACCTCAATTGTCCCATCACCTATATCTCCTCCGTGAATTAAGTAACGGATTTTATTATATTTACAAAAATCTAAAACATAATAAAGTAAATCCCATCTATTCATATTCTTTCTATCCAAAGAAGAATAATCATAATGAGTATCAGAGATAAACACAACTGCATCATCATTAATTTTAAGCATACACCCTTTATCTCGATAAATTTCTTTTAAAATTTCTTTTTCTTGCATTTCTAAAGGAGACTTATAATTATAAATACCATATCTCATAAAATCCAAAAGTTGATACTTATATAAATTGTTTTTATCCACAACTTTATTAAAATCTTTTGTATCTAATAATTCTCTAATTATCTCTTCATCCATATTTCTAATTCCTTCTTTTTTAATACATTAAAAATTCACATATATATTACTAAACTTCTCACTAAAATTAAAGTATTTTTATAATAATTTATAAATGATTTTATGAATTAGATTATGCAGTATATAAATTTTGATATTGTTTACAACTTTCTAACAATTCTTTATGAGTACCACTACCAACTAATTTACCTTTCTCTATTATATGAATAGTATCAGCATCTACAATAGTAGATAATCTATGAGCAACTATGATGACAGTATGGTCTTTTACTAAGTCATCAATAGTCTTCTTAATATATTCTTGAGACTCATTGTCAAGTGCACTAGTCGCTTCATCAAAAAGGATTATCTTAGTATTTAAAAGAAGTGTTCTAGCAATAGCAAGTCTTTGTTTTTGTCCACCAGATAAGTTAATACCACCTTCTCCAATTACAGTGTCATATCCTTTAGGCAAACTCATAATATAATCATCTATATAAGCTCTTTTACAATACTCTCTCACTTCTTCTAAACTAACATCTTCCCTAACTAATCTAAAATTATCAAGTATTGATAAATTAAATAGAAAAGGACTCTGTCTAATAATAGAAATATTACCTCTTAAAGACTCTTCAGTTAAATCTTTAATATTAATACCATCTATAGTAATAGAACCAATACTCGCATCAAAATATCTTAGTAACAAGTTAAATATTGTACTCTTACCATTACCACTACGTCCTACAATAGCAATCTTCTTATTAGGAACAATCTCTAAATTAAGACCATTTAAAGTATAATCTTCATCTTCTTTATATTTAAACTTAACATTATTAAATTTAATAACACCTTTAGTATTATATAACTCTTTAGAACCATACACTTCATCTTTATATAAATCATTATTTAATAATTCCCCTATTCTTTTTAAAGAAACAGTTACTTTATTAAAACTAACTCCAAAGTCACTAATACTCTCAACTACTTCATCAATTCTCCATATATAAGACTCCATCATTAAGAAAACAGAAAGACTAATAACACCATCTAAGTAACACTTACCAGTTGTAAAAAGTATTAAAAACTGTATTAAGAAATAAGCTAAGTTATTAAAACCATAATACCATCTTTCATACTTTCTAACCTTTGCAGTATGACTATAAAGTTTATCTATAACTTTAGAAATATTACCCTCTATTATTCTAGTAATACCAAGTGACTTAATCTCTCTAATCCCTGTAATATTTTCTGTCGCTACTTTTACATAAGAGTCACTTTCTTTTTTAATATTTTCTTGGCTTTTCTTAATTCTAGGAAAGAACTTCATTGAAATAAATCCCATAATAACAGCAAGTAACATAATTTCTATAAATAATATAAGAGATATTCTAATTGCAATAACTATAACTATAATTACAACAACTGCTTTACAAATAAGTCTAACCATCTTAGATAATAGTTCCATTACTCTATCAGGATCCGTATATAAACGGTTAATAAACTCTCCTACTCCTATCTCTTCAAAAGCAATAGCAGGTAACTTATCTATCTTTTTATATAGATCTTTACTTACATTTTTTGTAAATTTAATCTCAAAATATGTATATAAAGCATCTCTTGGTATCTGTAAAAAAGTGTAGAAGACAATGTAAATACCTTCATACATTGCTAGATAAAAAACAAATGAATTTATATCTTTAGCAGTTAAAGCCTCAACAGCCACACCCCAAAAATATACAGATATCAAAGCAGGTAAATAAGATAGTGCAACTAAGATAATATAAAGAACCAGTCTTAATTTATCATCTTTAATATAATCCCAAAATATTTTAAAATGTTTTAACTTTTTCATAAAATAACACTCCTTTCCACAAAAAAACTACTTTACAGTAGTTTCCTAAAATCAAATTAAAAATACTAAAAGCATGAGACTTCTTTTAAAACACTACTGTAAAAAACATGTAATAAAGTTTTCTATTTACATTAGTAACTAAAAGTCTCATCCTAATCACTCTTCCTTTCAAGTGACATAATAATATCATATAGATACATACTTGTCAAACTACGTATCCTATAAATTTGAAAGAAAAAGTTTATAGATGTATAATATTTCTGAGGTGATAATTTTGATTATATGTCCAAATTGTAAAACTGAAAATGAAGATGATGCTAAATTCTGTAAAAACTGTGGTTATTATTTTCTAGAAGAAGAAAATAACAAACAAGATAATAATAAAAGAGAAAGCCAAAAGAAAGATAAAGTAAAACATAAAACTAAAAATAAAAATAGGACAAAAGTAAAAAAGGAAAAAGCAAAAACTCCTAAAAACAATCAATATAATGATAAACAAAAATCTAGTATCTTTACCAAAATACTTTTACTATTCTTTATTCTTTTATCTATAGGACTATTAGTAATTGCAAGTATCCTAGGTTATCACTACTATGAAGAAAATAATATAGAAGTTCCTAATGTTATAGGATATTCTTATGAAGAAGCAACTGTAATACTTGATACTGCAAACTTAAGTTATGAAATGAAAGAAGTAGAAACAACTAATCAAGATGAAGTTGGTATTGTCATAAAGCAAAGTAAGAAAGGTGGCTCTAAAACCCACGAAAATGCTATCATTACTCTAACAGTAGGAATTCTAGATAATCATGTTACTGTTCCAGGTATTATTGGTATGACTTTAGAAGAAGCTACAAGTACTTTAAATAAAAATGATATATCTTATAGAATAGAATATGAAGAAACAAATGATGAAGAAAATAATACAATTATAAACCAAAGTATAAGAGCAGGTAAAAAAATAGAGAATACAGAAATTATAACTATTACAGTTGCAAGAAACACAAATAATAATAGTGATACTGATAATAATGAAACAAACAATGAAGAAACAGATAATAATAATAATAATAATAATAATAAGGAAGATGAATCATCTAATCAAGACCAAGAAAAAAATCTACAAAACTAGTAGATTTTTTAATTTAAAGAATTACCTTTAACATTAACCATTTCTATATTAACATTAGCATCTTTACTCAAGCTATCAGGAAGTCCTTTATTTAATAAAATACTATCTTTTTGCAACTCATAACTACTCTCTAATCCATTTAATCTAAGAACATCCGAATCTACACTCTGTTGATAATCAGCATCATCACTAGGTCTTAGTAAAAATTGACTATTATGAATATCAACATATTTTAATGAATCATTATATCTAGCTAAACCTTCTAAAAAACTATCGGTAAAAATATCATTTAATCCAGTATCAACTTTAATAACTCCTTCACCGTAATCTTCTAAATCTGCTCCTTCTGGTACAGCAATAGTAACATTAGGCATAATCTGATCTCCTACTGCAACTTCAATATCAGAAGGAATTAAAGTAGGTTCTGCTCCACTCAGAGCATAAACACCCTTTTGAATATCTCCTCCAAAAGCTTCCTTCATCCCAATAGCAAGTAAATCAGCATGATTATTACCTTTATTATAATTGCCTATAACTTTATAGTCATCTCCATGATAACTTCTCAAAGATACAAAACATTCTGTACCGTCTTTATTTAATTCATTTATGAATCTAACATCAACATCAAGACCAACAGCCTTTAACGAATCCTCTGCCTTCTTCATCTGTTCATCACTAATACCATCATTAACAAGTACTACATTTAGTGTTGATAAATCTTCAGTGCTAGTAGTAAGAGAATATGGCTCCTCAACTGGTTTTGGTTCTACAATTGGACCATCACTAGACCCTCCTCTCATAATATTACTACATTCAACACCTACTATAACCCCCATAATAGCACCTATCATTTTTATTCTTCTAGCAATCAACCTTCTTCTCTTAGCTTCTCTAATCATCTCAGGAGTAGCTCTAAAATTATTAACAACCTTTCTCTCACTCATAACAAAACCCTACTTTCTACTAGTATTACTTGCAATTATATTAAGTAATCTAATTACTTCACCAAGTCCATAAATCATACTACAAAATATAAAACTACCAAGCCAAAATAACAAAGTTAAAGTCAAATTATATTCTGTTTTAGTACAAGTTGCAAACAGCTCTGAAGTCTCACTACAAGCTGGAAATAAATTTCCCATAATGACACCAGCAATAAATAAGAATATAAATAGACATACCGCTAACTGCTGATAAAAATTATAATTTCTCTTTTTCTGAACCTCTTTACTTATTTTTTTTAATTTAGGTAAATCTTGTCTTTCTTCATCAATTTCGTCAAACAAATCTTTCATTTCAAAGCCTCCTCATCTTTATTTTTTTTAGGTCTACCACGTCTTTTAACCTCTTTAGGCTTTTCTTCCTCTTTAACAGTTTTATCTTCCTTAACTTCTTCTGTCTTCTCTTCTTTTTTCGTCTTTTCTTTAGAAGCTTCTAACTCTTTTCTTTCAATATATTCTTTATATAAATAGACATATCTAACAAACATAAATTTATAAATCGCTTCCAATAAATGAACAACTACATCTTCAAAACTATTAACTGACACTAAAGAAACAATCAAACTAATTGCAATAATTCCAATTAACAAATAATAATATTGTCCATTATTAATTTCTGATAAAGGACTATCAGATAATCTTAAATCTTTACCTATAACAGTACTAGTAAAGAAAGAATAACCAAAATAAAGAGTAATTAAAACATTAAAAGCTAAATTTAAAATAGAATCAAACCCAAAAGATTGAAAGATTGTAAATAAACTAGCAAAAGTAGTAAGTAAATAAAATACAAACATAATTACATTTAAGTAATCAAAATATTTCTTACCAAACTTCACTCTAATTAGAATAAAATAGATTAAACTAACTAAATAAATACTATTATGATTAATAATAGATCTAAATATATCTCCTGCCTCCATATGACTCTGAATAGCAAAAGACTGTGATAATATTATAAGTACAACTAAAAGTCCAATCAAAATATATGTAATCATACTAGGACTATCAAAAAAATCTTTTTCACTGCTTTTATTCATCTAACATACCTCCTTACACTTACTCCAATATAATTGTATCACAAATTTTAAAAAAAGAACATTAATTTAACTAACTAACGTCCTTTTCCTATAAACCGTTTTCTCATCTATATCATAATCTTTTTCAATAGCATCAAAACTATTATACTTACTTCCATAATTTTCTTCAACTAACTTAACAAACAAATCTTTTTCATAATAATCACTAAATAAATTTTTCCCATCTTTAATAAGTCCATACACTTTTATCTTATCAACATTATCCCCACTAATCTTATCTGAGGACCAATCACTAACTCTATATATTTTATAATCCTTATCAGTAACATCCTGATTATATATCAAATATTCTCCACATTTTAATGTAACTTTTTTGGAATTATTTGAAAAAGTAACTTTAGATTCATAAAAATCACAATACTCATCACCTGAAAAATTATTTTTAACCTTAGTTACTAAATTATTATTAATTAACTCATATAAATATACTACATCTTCACTAGTTTCATTATTATAATTAACAGCATTAATACCTACAGTCTTAGCATTATATTTAAATACCTGAAACTTTTCTTCTTGACTATTATTAATAACAATAAACAAAAAGATAGAACTAACTATAAGACAAGTAACTGCTACTGTTAAAAATTCATAACTACCCTTCCCCAAATTATTAAATCTTATTTTCATAGTTTTTTATCTTTCCTTTTATATTATCATCAACTTTTTTAATAGTATCAACACAAACCTTCAAAGCACTATCATAACTACCTTTACAGAAAAGAGAACTAGCTCTATCAAGGCCACTATTAATATCTTCATGTAAAAATCTATATCTATTTCCATAAACAATTAAATTTTCTGTTAATTTAGCCTTTTTAATCATATTAAGGGTAGTATTATAAAGTTTCAATACTAAATCTCTTGCTGTATCAACTCTTGTATTAAGTGTTTTAATAACAATAGGTTTACGAGATAATTCTTTAACTACTTCTTCTATCGCTTCATTCGCTTCATTAAGTTCAACAAAGTAATTATCACTAATAATAGGTAATTTAAACTCTCTCATTTTCTCTTTACATTCACTTAATAACTTATCTATTTCAGAAAGTTGTTCTCTAGCTCTCTGCTCATCTTCATACATATTACCAAGGCTCTTTAAAGCAACATCTAAAGTAGATTCCGTCTGTTTAAGTTTTAAAGAAAGTTCATCCACTTCCTTTGTAACTAAAGAAAATGGTGTCGCTCTATTCTTAACTCTATCAACAATATTTTTATATTCATCTTTAATAGAAGTTAAATCTTTATTTACCTCATTAATAATTTTAACATCTTCTTCATTAAGATCATACATATTCTTAATATCATCCAATTGGTCATATATATCAGTAACAACTTTTTCAGTTTTCTTTAATTTCTTAGCAAAGTCTTTTATTCCTTCCTCATACACTTTACGAGAAAGTCTCTCTTTTTCAAAATCAACAAAAATACTATCTAAATAATCAAGAATAGTTTTAAGTTCAAACATACAATCTTCAAGATTTAGAACTTTTATCCTATCTAAAATAGTATTAACATTCTTACGAGACTCTTCTAAATTATAATCAAGATTAAGATATTCAATAGGATATCCTTTTTCAGTCATTTCATTACCTGTATCTTCAATCTCTTTAATTCTTTTAGGAATCAACTGTTTACACATAAGCATTAAATCAGGAACTTCTGATACCACTATTTCCATATGTTCAATCATTGTATCTAAAGCTTTTACTATATGTACAACTTCACTATACATATTATCATCCATTGCTTTTTCAAACTCTAAAAATCTCTTCTCTATATTTTCAAGTTGTAATTCTATCGCTTCAGCCATCTCTTCATAAAGATTCTTATGTTCATTATATTCTTTATTTAAAGCTCTATATTTAGTCTTAAGTTTACTAATAATACTACGATACTTCTCCTCACTTAAAGTAATCTCTTTTATTTGATCAAGTAAATCATCTGCTTGTTCCCTAACTTTATAAACTTCCATTTCACATTTGGCAATTCTAAATTTAGCAGTTTTATATTCTTTCTTATCAATTAAAGTATCTAATTCTATAAGCATATCATCTATTTTAGGAATATCTATATTTTTAATAGTATCAAATCTCTCTTCCCACTTTTGATACTTCTCTTCCATTTTCTCATTTTTAATAATAGGTTCTAACTTAGAAAGTTCTAAAAGTACAGGAGTACTTCCAATTAAGTTTTTTTCACGCTCTAAATTATCATATATACCTTGATAATACCTCTTCTGTCTTCTTTTTAAAATAGTGATAATAAGGATTACTAAAATTAAAACTAAAATAACAGCACTGATTATATATAATAATGTATCTCCCATTACTATCACCTCTACTATAACATCATAACATAAACTAAAGTTTTATGCCACTAAAACTTGACAAAAAGAGAATTTCATAATATGATATTAGAGCAATTTACTTGAACAGCAATGCTTTACTTTATTCAATGTGTTTTTTAAACTGAGTAGCTTTTGTGCTGTAAAGCGAAAAAATTACTCCCTGAATAAATGGTGAAAGCAAAAATCAAGAAAATGCAAATATAAGGAAAGGAGAAAAATTATGGCAAGATATACAGGACCAAGTTACAAAAGATCAAGACGTGTTGGTTTTTCATTAAGTGAAACAGGAAAAGAACTTGCTAAAAGACCTTATGGACCAGGACAACATGGAAATGCAAGACATGGTAAACCAAGTGATTATGGTAATCAATTAAAAGAAAAACAAAAATTACGTTTCATGTATGAAGTTAATGAAAAGCAATTTAGAAAGACTTTTGATGAAGCTGCTAAAATGCCAGGTGTACATGGTACTAACTTCTTAATTTTATTAGAGTCTCGTTTAGATAACTTAGTATATCGTATGGGATTTGCAACTACTCGTCGTGGTGCAAGACAACTTGTAAACCATGGACATATTACTGTAAATGGTAAAAAAGTAGATATCCCATCATACAGAGTTAAACCAGGAAGTGTTATAGCATTAAAAGAAAACTCTAAAGATCACAAAGCTGCTAATGAAGCTTTAGAAAAAGTTAACAAACGTGTTGAATATGTAACTTTCGATGAAAACAAAAAAGAAGGTACTTATGTAAGATATCCTGAAAGAAGTGAACTTAACATGGATATTAATGAGTCACTAATTGTTGAATTCTATAATAAATAGGAAATAAAAGAATCAAGAGCTGAACAAGTTCTTGATTTTTTTGTTTCTAAAATTTAATATCTCTAAACACGTTAATTATTTAACATTTTTAACAAGACATAATATATAGCAAAGGAGGTAAATATGAATTTTAATATTGAAGACAAAAACAAAGATTGCAAAGATAAAAAAAATAACTGTCTTTGCGAAGTTGTTAAATGTCTAACTAAAGACTGCACTGGTCCTACTGGACCAAGAGGTGCAACTGGGCCAACTGGACCTACTGGGGCAACTGGAGCTACAGGTCCTACTGGAAGCTGTACATGTTCTTGTGTATCCAGAGGAGAACTAATAATAAATGGAGGAATGGAAGAAGTTATTGATGATAAACCAACAGGATGGCTATTCTCTAATCCAGACAATATAACATCAGAAAACAGTCAAGGAAGAGTTCATTCAGGCAATTGGTCTGTTAACATTGCAGATGATTCAACACTATCACAAGTAATAAACAATATAGAAGCAGGATGTTTTTATGAATTAAGTTTCTTTGCAAGAGGAGAAGGAGCACAAGTATCACTAAATACCAATGTAATATTTCAAACAAATTCTGGAGATGTTCTTGGTGGAAATCTTATGGTAAGATCTCAAGATATGACTAATAGTAACCGTGATTTTGCATATTATAGATTAATTACATCAGAAGCTCCCGTTGGAACTACAGGAATTAGAATAGAGTTCATAGTTAATGCAAACGGTAATCAATCACTAGATCTAGACGATATATCATTAACAAGCTTATAAAAAAGCCTGCATTCATTGCAGTTCTTTTATTTTTCTAACTTTTCTATTTTTTATAAATATCATACCAACTATAACATTATTGTTATTTATCTTTTCATTATAATGACAATCACAAACAATAACAGGAGTTTTTTAGAATATTCAAAAATATATTATTTCCAAAAGTCATTATATTAATATTACGACACACCAAATATTTCTTCACTGCCATATACATCTATTTTAACTCTATACAATCAAAACTACTTTTAATAAAAGAAATAACATCATCACCTGCTACTATTAAAATTGATTTATCTTGGGAAATAGATTTAATAAAACTAATTATCTTTTCTTTATTTTTTTTATCCAAACTATGGGTTCGCTCAACTATTAACTTATCACCAACAAGGATAAGAGCACTACCAAAATCTTTTAATAAATATGAAGTATAACACTTATCAAACTTTATTGCATTATTTCTTAATTTTAAGTTTTTACCAAATTGTACTCCCTCTTCTGATAAAGGTGGATTGCCATTGCCACTAGTATCCTTATCTTCTTTAAAGTTCTTAACTACATAAAGCATTACTTATACCACTGTCTTTCTAAATCATTATTATATTTTAAGAAATAAGTACGATAATCTTTATTATTACTTCCAAGTTCTTTTGATGATGAAACACCACCAACTAAATAACCATTATCAGTAACTATTACATCACTAAAGTAATCAACACCTGAACCATTTTCTTTATTATCTGTAACTTTTTCTAAAGTAGTATTATATTTAACGATAATACCACGATAATCTAAATAATTATATTTACTAGTAGATTTCTCTTCATCCTTTTTATAAGTATGACCAACTACAATTAAATTATCACCATCAGCAACTATCTTATTAAATCTTGCTGAGTTATTCTTGCTAAAAGTAACTTCATCTAACACCTCACCATCACTATTGTATTTAAGAATTAATCCTTCTGTAACTTTATCAGCATCTTTTGCATCAATATTAATAGTTTTAGATCCTGCTACAAAAAAGTCATTTCCTACCTTTACAATAGAACTAAAACCAACTGTATCAGTATATTCATAACTCTTAACAAACACTTGCTCCCCAGAAAGAGTATATTTAGCAACCATACCATAACGAGTAGCATCTTTTCCAACTAAGTAGATATAATCTCCATCAATAATAGCATCATTAAAATTACCAGACTTACTACCACCATAGTTAGCTCTCCACACTTCATTAAGGTCAAAATCATATTTAATTATCAAAGCTCCTCCATCTGGATCATTACCAATAACCATGTTTTGTAAAATACTTTGACCAACTACAATAAAACCATCATCAACAAGTAATACTTTATTAAAAGTTGTATCACCTGCTATTTGCACACTCTTAGTATCAACTTGCTTACCCTCTTTATCGTATAAAACAATCAATCCATCAGTAGCATTATCTTCAACCTGCTGTTCATCATACTGAGCACCACCTACTGCAATAAACCCATCACTATATTCTATAACATCACTAAAGTATGATGAATAACCTTTAGTATAAGCACTTTCAAACTCTACTTCAAAGTCACTATTATATTTAGCAAATTTAGCTTTATTATAGTCTTTTTTATAATCATTAAATTCACTATTTTTAAAATCACTATTACCAACAACTAAATAGCCATCATCTGTTTCTTTAAAGCTATTTAAGGTATCAGTATAAACAATAGAATTTTTTCTATTATAATAAGAAAGCCCAATATAACCTACTTCTACAACTATAATAGCAATACATAAGACTATTATTACTCTTAACCATTTAATTAATCTTTTCTGCTCTACTTTTAAATCCTTTTTATTCTTTTTCATTACTACCTCCAAAACATGCAATAAAGTATTTCTTCTTACCACGTCTTACTACTACATATTTATTATCTATAGCAATGCACTCATCTATAATATAATCTAAGTCATTTATTTTATCACCATTAATACTAATACTATTATTGTTAACAAACTCACGAGACTCTCTTTTACTACTACATATATTATATTCTACAAGAAAATCTACTATATTCATATCTTTATCTATAATAAGCTTATCAAGTCCTTTAAAAGCCATTTCTATCTCTTTACTAGTAAGATTCTTAATGTTACCACTAAATAATGCTTCACTAATATTTAAAGCCTCATTATAAGCGTCTTCCCCATGTATAAAAGTAATAACTTCTCTTGCTAAAGCTTTATGAGCGACACGTTTTTCAGGTGTAGCTAATTGTTCTTTTTCTATTTTCTCTATTTCTTCTTTACTTAAGAATGTTAAGAATTTTAAATAATCTATTACTTTTGAATCTTCTGCATTTATTAAGAATTGATACATCTCATAAGGTGTAGTCTTTTCTCTATCTAACCAAATCGCACCACCTTCACTTTTACCAAACTTTGTACCATCTGCCTTAGTTAAAAGAGGCATTGTAAAGGCATAAGCTTCTTTACCAGTTTTTTTACGAATCAAGTCAATACCTGCAGTAATATTACCCCATTGATCTTGTCCAGCGACTTGTAGAGTACAATCAAATTCTTGATTAAGATGCAAATAATCTAAAGCTTGTAATATCATATAAGAAAACTCTGCATAAGTAATACCACTATCTAATCTTCTTCTAACGATATCTTTATCAAGCATATAATTAATATTAAAGTATTTACCATAATCTCTTAAGAAATCTATTACATTAATATCTTTAATCCAATCAAAGTTATTAACTACTCTAAAGTCCTTATCTCCTCTTGCAAATATCCTCTCTGCTTGTTCTTTTAAACAAAGGAAATTATGATTTAACTCCTCTTTACTTATCATAGGTCTTTCACTAGTAGGACGAGGATCACCAATAAGACCAGTCGCACCTCCTACTAAAAGTATTGGATGATGTCCTGCTTCTTTCAAACGTCTTGCAATTAAGAACGATGAAAAATGCCCAATATGCAAACTATCTGCAGTAGGATCTGTTCCAATATAAAAAGTAAGTCCTCCTTTATTTAATTTATCAACAAGTTCTGGACTAGACATATCTTTAATTAGTCCTCTCCATTTCAATTCTTCATATAATGTCATTTTAACTCCTCCTCAAATTTTAACTCTTTTATCTCATCTAAATTATAACCATATTTTTTATAAATACTATCTACATCTAGTGTAGTTATTTCATCTTCATTATAACCTAATTTTCTAATAAGTGTCATTACTTCTTCTTCACTGTTACCTTCTATTTCCACATAAGTAGGTATTTTTGGCCAAGTATCAATATCTATTTCTACCCCATCAAGATAATATCTAGTACGTTTATTTTCTTGATAACCTTTAGGATGATAACCTAACTCATTTAATATATATTTACACTTATCAAAATCTGATACAACTATTTCAATTTCCTTAGTACCATCTATCAAAGAACTAATTATATTTTTAATAGTAAGTGTACTTTCTCTACCATTAGTTCTAAGCCTAATCCATTTTCCCTTAATAGCAGGATTAAAATCATACACATAACGTCTTTGAAAAAAATCTTCTTCTTTCTTAGCACCAAGTTGTTCTAATCTTTTAATAAAATCATTCTTATCAATTTCTAAAATCCTAACTTCATACTCTGTATTCATATCACACCTCCAAAATAAAAAGTTCCTATAAATTAAGGACGAGATAACCCCGTGGTACCACCTTATTTCATAGAAACTATGCACTTATACCTAATTAACGCTTAAGTCACGCTTTTTCTCCATCTATGTAACTTCAAAATATAACTATCTTAGTTCACACCTACCACTAAGTCTCTTAAAGTAATTATATTTTTACTTTTAGATTTCTAAGAAAAATTCTAAATTTACTATATCAAAAAACACTTATTAAGTCAAACAGTTTACATGTTTAATTATCACTACTATTCATTAGTTCCATAAATCTAATATTCTTATTAGAATCACTACTTGTATTAATAAAATCAAAACTAGTTCTATTATTCTTATCAAAAGTAATACTCTTAAGTTCTAACTGTCTTGCAAGTTCTTTACTAACTCCAACTGATCCATCAAAAAACTTAACATCACCAAGTACTCTTCTAATATTCTCTTTAATTAAAGGATAATGTGTACAGCCTAAAACAACATTATCTACACCTTTATATTCACTAAGATTATTTTCTAAATATCGATCTATTTCTACTTCATTACCTTCTTCTATAAGTTCAGCAAGTCCACTACAAGGAAGAAGTATAGTATTGTTATTATCAAACTTATGATATAAAGCAAGAAACTTCTCACTTTCTATTGTTCCCTTAGTAGCCATAACTAATGTCTTACCACTTGGATTATAATCATGTACCATCTTATAAGCAGGTTCTATAGCAATAAATAAGGTATCAGGATATTCTTCTCTTAGTTTTTTTACACACATTGCACTTGCTGTATTACAAGCAA
>CALVPN010000023.1 GCA_944351375.1 uncultured Bacilli bacterium
AATAATATTTCTTTGTTATCATTAATAATAAATATACCTACTTCATTATGAAGTAAATTTTTATCATGAGCTTCTTCCTTATCCATAACTTGTCCTGTAAAATTTCCATTTTCATCTACTATCTCAATTAATTCCATATTATTACTCATCTCCCAACTTTTAAAATAATTTATATCTACTTACATGTCTTTTATTATAGCAAGAGAAAAAGAAAAGACAATCACTTGTCCTCCTTCTTCATCGCTTCATCTATATCACTTTTCTTAAGTCTTAATGTTTCCTGTATTACTCCCGTAGCATTAAAACACATTCCAAGAGTAAAAATATAAGCTAGGATGTAAACCCAGATTAATAATACTAAAATATTAGACATTGCCCCATAAAATACATTATAGTTAGCAAAGTAATCTACATAAAAAGCATATATCTTAGAACTTATTAACCACATAATAGTCGTAAATAATGCTCCTGGTATTGTACTCCTACTACTTATCTTAGTATCTGGAGCGATTGTATATAGTAGTTTTAAGTTGTAATAAATTAAGAATAATGATATTGGAAGTTCTAAAACTCTATAAGTATTTTCAACTAAACTAGTTAGACTATCACTATGAATAGAATTAGTAATTATTTTAATTAAAACATCTCCAAAAGCAGGAACTAGTATTAAGAATAAAAATAGTACTACTAATATCAATGTCATAAGAATAGCTTTTGCTCTTCTTTTAAGTTCACTGCTATCTTTTACTTTATATATCTCATTAGAAGTATTAATTATTGAGTATGTTCCATTACTTGCTAAAATAAAGGCCGCTCCAAAAAAAACTATAATATTAAAATTAACTAAACCGCCTCCATTATTAGCAGGCATTAAGAAACTAATAACATTACTTGGAACAACTGACTCTAACAATTCTTTAATAGAAGTAGCAGGAAGTCCAAACTCACTACCAATAGTACCTACTAAAGCAATTAAAGGGATAATGGAAATAACAAGAAAAAAAGCAAGTTGACCTGGTAGAATACGCATTTCTGGCAATTTAATTATTGAAATAACTCTTCTTAAAAATATTTTCATTTTCTTGCTTTTCTTCATTTCTATCTCCTACTTTAATCCTTGCTTTTTCGTCATCATTTCAAGTGTCGCTTCATTAATTGCATCATCAAGTGTCTTAATATCATCTTCTATCATACTGTAACCAACACTTGCACCAAAATCATGTGGTAAACTCTTCATTTCTTTTTCTAGTTTTTTAGCATATGTTTCTACTTGTCTTTCACTATATCCCACTAAATAAACTAAAAATTCATTACCATCTGTTCTAATTATTTCACTGTTTTCTAGTTGAGTATTAACTAATGTTGAAGCAGCAGTTACTATTAGTTTATCTCCTTCTTCATGTCCATAATTATCATTAATATATTTAACATTATTTAAATCTATTATAACTACAGCTTGTGGATAAACTTTACTATTCTCCCAATCAGGAGCTTTTTTATTTAAATAATTTCTATTCTTTAAAGATGTTAGTAAATCTGTATACTTATGTCTATCTTCCTTCTTAACTTTCTTTACTTTATGTTTATACTTAAAGTAAAAATAAAGGAAAACCAAAGCAATTAAAGGTACAGAAACAATTACTAATATAATTAAGAATAAGCCCATAAAACTACTTCTTTCAACTATTGATCTACTAATATCTGCAAGACCACTGTTTCTATAGTTATAATATGAATTAGTTGTAATTATATAGTTAAATAAATTATAAAATGAACTATTATTATTTTTAACCATAAACTTATAATCATTCATCATTGTATCTTGATATAAAACATCATAATCTTTAAAAGTTGTATTTTTATAAAGATTATAAATTTCATTATCAACAACAAGCATTTTATTATTAGCATTCTCTACTAAATCATCATTAGTATCATAAATAGTGATATCACTACGACTATTATTTTCAAAATAATTATATAATGAAGTATCTCCAACAATTGCAATACTCTCATCTTTTAAACTTTCAAATGAGTTAACAACATAATTATCACTTCTTCTACCTAAAATAACATAATCTTCAATAAATGTTGATATCGTAGGTTTATAATCATCATTTTCCTCACTAAAATTATAATAGTCAAAATAAATATCAACATCACCTTTATTAACAGCTTTTCTTAATGCTTCTTTACTACTATATCTTTTGTAAGTAAAACTTATATCAGTAAGCCTACTCATTCTCTTTAAGTACTCTCCTGCAATACCAGATACAACTCCATCTACTTCAACTTCATAAGGATAGTTTTCAACATAACCATAAACATAATTTTTCTTAACTAAATCCGTAGATTCAGCTGAACTAACTTCATTTTTAGTAATATAATAATTAAAATACACATCATTATATTCATTAACAAAATTATCAGTTTTCCACTTTTCAAAATATTTCTTAATAATAGTATTAAGTTTAATATTATTTTTATCATCACTTAAAGAAAGTACTATTTTTTTAGACATTTCTGTAAAATAATAATTTATAAAGTAAGTATTATTTTCAATAGTTTTATCTAAATACATAATATTAGGTATTATAATCATACCAACTTCATTATTATCTAAAGCTTGAAATAACTCGTCTATTGTATCATATGATTTAAAAGCAAGTCCTACTCCAGATTTTAAATAGTAACTAATCTCTGCTGCATCATCTTCAAATACTCCAAATGTTATATTAGACATATCAGAAACTCTATTAATTCGCATATATTCTTTACCAATAGCAATATAACCATCTGTTGCAATTAATAAATCATTATTAGAAAGTTCTTCTTCATTATCTAGAACTCTAAAACTATAAGAATCATCAACTTCTAATTCATCATCTTTAGAATAAGCTATTTTATTGAATTCTAGTCCTACATTATCTTTAAAATCATCTAAAAAATTAAAGAAAACTCCCTCTCCATTTAACCCATAAAGAGGATAATCATTAATAACGTTTATATCAATCATTTTAGAATCATTTTCTAAAACCCATTTTTTCTCATTAACAGTTAAAGAAGTTTTTGCATCTTCTCTATTATAATAGATAAAAACACCTACAAATACAATTATTACAACTAAAAGAGGAAAAATAATTAATGCTTTTTTCTTCATAATTTCTCCTATCTATCTTTATTCCAAGAAAATTCATCTTTATCTTGATGTTTATAACCTATAATTGGAAATCTAGTATCTTCTTCATTAGATTTTTTTATAAATACTTGAATATCATAATAACCATTTTGATCTTCTTCAAGATTTTCAGTAATAACAGAAGCTAAGGCTTTAGCAGGATCTAATTCTACATCATCATTAACTGTAATAATAACATTTAAAATACGACCCTTTATATCAGTGTTCACACTCTTAACTTCATCTTTTTCCTCTAATTTAGATACAATGTTCTTCTCTTGCTTACTAGTAATTTCTACTTCTTCAATACCATCTAATCTATCACCATATATTGCCCTTCCTTCATCAGGAAAGAAAGTTAGTTTAATTGCAAAAACTAAAATTACAAAGACTAAACAGATAATAAAAGTTATTACCGTAAGCTTATTATTCTTAATAAATTTTTTCATATATATCACTTCCTAGTATAACTATTATATAATATTATTCATAAGTTATCAATTACTTATTTAAAGCATCACATAACATATCACTTGCCATCTTAGGATTAACAGCACCCTTAGTTTCTTTCATAACTTGTCCCATCAAGTATTTTAAGGCTCTATCATGACCACTTTTATAGTCATTTACACTATCAGGATTATTATCTATTACTTTAGTAATAATATCTTTTATAAAATTATCATCAGTAATATTTTCAATATTAAATTCTTTCTTTAACTCATCTAATGTCTTATCAGTTTCCATTAAAGAATCTATTAAATCTTTAACGTTTTTATTAGATAAATCACGAGTTTCTAAAGCTTCAATAACACTAACTAATTTTTCATATGAAAGATGTGTATCAGTTATTACTTTATTGTGTCTATTTAAGTATGATGAGATATCTGAAAGTAGTAAGTTTACTGCTGTTACATAGTTAGTTTTATAAGAAAGAAGTCCTAAGAAATAATCATTTAAAGATCTATTATTAATTAATTTTTCTATCTGTAAAGAGCTAAGTCCTACTCTACTATATTTTTCTCTTAATTCATCAGGTAATAAAGGTAATGTACTTAATGAATCATTAATAAATTCATCAGTAAGTTCTAAGTAAGGAATATCTGGTTCGATAAAATAACGATAGTCATTACCTGTTTCTTTAACTCTCATAAGAATAGTTTTTCCTTGTTTATCATCAAAACGTCTTGTTTCTTCTTTAATAATTTCTCCATTATTTAACATTTCTTCTTGTCTTTTAATCTCATAGTCTATAGCAAGACCAACATTATGAATAGAGCTTATGTTTTTAATTTCTGTTTTAGTTCCAAAAGTATCATCTTTACTAATAGAGACATTAGAATCACATCTCATACTTCCTTCTTCCATTTTACAGTCACTAATATTAGCATAGAATAATAGTTCTTTTAATTTAGTAAGATAGGCCATTGCTTCTTTGCTATTACTAATACAAGGTTTTGTTACTATTTCTATTAAAGGTACACCTGCTCTATTAAAATCAAGTAAACTAACACTACCACGATGAGCACTCTTACAAGTATCTTCTTCAATATGCATCTCTTCTATTTCTATCTTTTTCTTAATGCCATCTACTTCTATTTCAACATAACCATTTCTACCTATAGGTGTTCTATTTTGAGTAATTTGATAGTTTTTAGGATTATCTGGATAAAAATAATTCTTTCTATCAAAATGCATTTTACGAGTTATATCACAGTTTAAGACTTTACAGGCTCTAACACCTTGCCTTATTACTTCTTTATTTATAGTAGGAAGAGTTCCAGGATATCCTAAATCAATAACATTAACTGCTGTATTAGTAGCCATACCATAAGTATTAGCACTGTTTGAAAATAATTTACTTTTACTTTTAACTTCAACATGTACTTCTATACCAATTGTAGGAGTAAATTCACTCATCTAAAGCACCTCCTCTATAAAGCTTGCAAGGCGATAAATAGTCGCTTCATCAAAGGATTTACCTATTATATGTAGTCCAATAGGCATACCTTCGCTATTAATACCAACAGGAACAGATAAACCAGGAAGTCCTGCCATATTAACAGGTATTACTAAGACATCATCCATAAAGGCTTTATGAGGATCATCTTTAGTAATTCCTAACATAGGAGCGACTCTTGTAGTAGTTGGCCCAATAATTAAATCATAGTTTTTGAAAATACGATTAAACTCTTTAGTTATATCATCACGTACCATTAAAGCTTTATCATAATAGACTTTAGCATTTTCACCACTAAGTATATATGAACCTACCATTATTCTTCTTTTAACTTCATCACCAAAGCCTTCTCCTCTTGTTTTAGTATACATAGAATCAACATCATCTACATCACTTGCTCTAAATCCATAACGAATACCATCAAATCTTGCTAAATTACTACTAGCTTCTGCCATAGCGATTATCTGATAAAGGTTAACTGCTGTATCTAAATATCGCATATCAACGACATCAACAACTGCCCCATTTTCTTGTAAGAAAGAAATGACTTCTTTAACTTTATTACTAATCTCTTCATCAACAATATCACTAATAAAATATTTAGGTAAAGCTATCTTCATCCCTTTAATATCTTCACCAATAAATCTTGTAAAATCTTCTTTCTCTTTTTTTACACTAGTAAGATCCATCTCATCTTCACCTACTAATATGTTTAGTAATGCTGCATTTTCATAAACTGTTCTAGTCATTGGTCCTATTTGATCAAGACTTGAGGCAAAGGCAACTAGTCCATAACGTGATACTCTTCCATAAGTTGGTTTCATACCCACTATTCCTGTATAACTAGCAGGTTGTCTAATACTTCCGCCTGTATCACTACCAAGGGCAAGAGGAACAAGACCACCTGCAACAGAAACAGCACTACCACCTGAACTACCACCACTTACACATTTTTTATCGTGAGGGTTAAGTGGTGCCCCAAAGTAACTAGTTTCACTAGTAGAACCCATAGCAAACTCATCCATATTAGCTTTACCTATAATAAGCATCTTTGCTTCTTTAAGTTTTTTTACAACAGTAGCATCATATATAGGTATAAAATTATCTAAGATATGTGAGGCACAAGTTGTTCTTAAGTCTTTAGTTACAATATTATCTTTAACAGCGATAGGAATACCAAAGAAGATATTGTCAGGATCTACTTCACCTAAGTCTTTCGCTTCTTCTCTTACTTTGTCATTTATGGTAATAAAGGCATTTAAATCTTTATTATCTTCTATTCTCTTTAATGCTTCTTCTACTAAATCAAGGGGAGTTATTTCTTTTTTTACTAATAACTCATGTATTTCTTTAATACTTAAATCTAAATATTTACTCATTAATCATCACCGGCACTTCTATAAAACTTCCATTTTTAGCTGGAGCATTCAAAGTTGCATCTTTTGCACTTAACATAGCTCCTACAACATCATCTCTTAATCTAGCATTAAAATCTATTGGTGTATACATTATTTCATCATCAACATCTTTTACATTTTTTATCTTATCTATATCATCCATTAATACTTTAAGCTCTCCTCTAAACTTTTCTATCTCTTCTTCAGTTAAAGAAATACGAGCTAGATGAGCAACATGTAGTACTTCTTCTCTACTTAATTTATCCATAATTCCTCCTTTTTCTTACTAGCTTAGTATACCACAGATTAAAAACAAAAAAAAGTAATAGTACTTATATTGCTATACTTTCCTATTACCTAATCTTAAAACTCTTTCATTCGCTTTCGCCATTTCCTCTTTTCTCTTGAAATCATTTTCTAAAGCTATTTCAAGAAAATACTTTTGATCTAAAAAACGTTCAACTTTATAGAAATCCCGATTCTTCTCTAATTCATCTAACTCTCTTTTAATTATTTCATCTTTAACATAATTTTCTTTATATTCAAAATTAAATATTTGTAAATATTCTTCTAAAGCTTTTAAATAATCTGGACTATTGTTTTCCCTTAAAAATATATCTATTTCCTTAAAACTAATAATATCTTGGCCATAATTAATTGATGTTAATGGTTTAAGAAAAGGACTTTCTTGTAAATATATTTTATAAGTAGCAGGATAAACTTTCTTTCCTATCTTTCTTTTATCCTTTAATTTAATTTTTCTTAAATAATTATCATTAACTGGTATTAATCTATCAGTTATATCAACTACTCTATTACCAAAGCTTGTAGAGATTTTATCTGTAATAAGATTAAAATCACTTTCTAAATAACTAATGTTATATAAACTTAAAACTCCTTTATTAGGTAAATAAAATTCTTTTCTAATTTCCATAATTTTCTCCTTTTATTTATTAGTACAAACTAATTTTAAAACTCTTTCATTCGCTTTCGCCATTTCCTGTTTTCTATGATACTCTTCCCCTATCTGTTTTTCAAGAGAATACTTATTACTAAACAAACTACCAAAATCACTCTTAATTATTCGATTTAACTCTTCTTTAATTAAATCTTCTTTAGAATAAACTTCTCTATACTCAAAATTAAAAATTTGTAAATATTCCCTTAAGTACTTTCGATATTTATCTATATTATCACTATTTAAGAAACCAGAAATTTTATCAAAAGCAATAATATTAGTAGGAAATGAAAATCCATATAGACTTTCTTGATAAGTTATAGAGTTAGTATTAATTTGGTTAAATAGCTGTAAATAAGACTGATGATTATAATCAATAGGAGTTAAATATTCTATAAATTCATCTTCTAGCATAGTATCTTTAAACATATAAAATGGTTTTTCCTTCTTTTTTTCACTTTTTGTTTTCAAATCAGAAAAAATCATTTTCAAATCATTACCTAAACTATCATTATCTTCAAAGGAAGGCAATTTACTACTAATAGAATTATAAAGTTCTGCAGAAGCCTCACATTTTAAACTATCAGAAATATTTTATATAACTAAATTAAAATCACTTTCTAAATACCTTATATTATATAAACTTAAAACTCCTTTATTAGGTAAATAAAATTCTTTTCTAATTTCCATAATTAGCTATTGCTAGAACTAAATAATTCTATCCTTTCTTTTTCTTTATCTGATAACTCTTTAAGCCATGAAGATAAAGCTGTTATATCTTTACTTCTTAATAACTCAAAGTATTTGGCTCTTTCTTCTTTAGGTATAACGATTGGTGAAATATTATTTTTAAGTAGTTCAAAATTAATAAGTAATCTTCCTGTTCTACCATTGCCATCTTCAAAAGGATGAATATGTTCAAACTCTATATGAAAGCTTGCAATTTTTTCAAATATATCTTTAGTCTCATTATGATTGTAATTATAAACAAAATACATCATTAAATTATTAAGTTGTTCTGGTTTAGGAGGAATATCATCACTTCCTTTAATCATAACACCAACTTTTCTATAGCCTTTTGTATCTTTTATATCTTGATTTATTGTCTCATTAATTTTTTTAATAAAATTTTCACTAAGTTCTAAATCATTACTGTTTAGCTTTTCAAATAAAGTATTCATCGCTTTCTTATGATTTATCGCTTCATATATTTCTCTTGGTTCTCTACCATTTATTTTAAAAGTATTATCATTAAAAAGAATCGCATAAGTTTCTGCATAAGTAAGAGTACTACCTTCAATTGCATTAGAATGATAGGTACTTCTTGTTATAAAATCTTCTAAGTAATTATTATTATTCATAATGAATTCTATAATTTTCATACATTAATACCTCCTTTAGTTATTTATATTGTAACATATATAACCAGTTAAAACTATTTTAACTTTTGTAAAAATAAACATTATCATAATTAAACTCTTTCTCATCTAAATTAAGACTATAACTTGAATTAATATGAGTACCTCTTCCATCAAAATATACTTTAAATTTATCATTTTTAACATTAACTAAAGTATAAGAAGTATCTTTATCTATATTTAAGATATTACCTTTAATAAGCATTACTTCTACATAGCCTTTAGTTTTAATAATTATTGGAATATTACCGAATCTTTTTCTAATAGATTCTATTAAGTCTTTTAACTCTATATTATTAAGTTCTACTGATAAAGTAACTGCTTTATACCCCAACTTATAAAGGTAATAAGCAGTATATGAGTTAAAAACATTTAAATGATATGATGCTATTACATCAGTAGTTGGTTTAAATAAATTACTAACTATACTTTTATCTTTTAAGACATCTTTAATATAAAAAGGATTTCTTTCTACTTCTTTGTAATTATCTAAGTATACTATCTCTTTAGTATTTATCTTTTCAAAAGTTATTTCTTTAATAATAGGTTCTTTATAATCATTAAGACGTTCCCCTATTAATCTTTCAGATAAAGTTCTTCTTGCAACATTTAAATCTCCTATTCTAATAAAGATATCTTCATCCATATCTATATTTATATGTTTAGAAACAAAAGGAGTATTACCTAGTTTTTCTAACTGACTAATTAGTCTTTCTTTAGATATAGGATTATTAATAGACTTTTCTACTACATTACCAGTATAAGTAACAGTATGAGATAAGTCACTAAAACTTAAAGTAAATTCTTCTCCAACCTTTGCTTTCACTTCTATATTAATAGGAACTTTTCTAGTAATAGTAAAATCTGTTATTTCAAGAGATTTATCTGTAGTCTTTCTAACTTCATCTAAACTAGTTAACTTAACTTTATTATCAACTTCAACTATTTGTTTAGGATTTCCCTTATTGATTAGATTATCTTTTAAATCATAGAGAAAATTTACTATCATACCCTTATTACTTTCTCTAAATCTTATCCCATCTCCCTGTAATAGAGGTCTATCAAGTTCTATTCTAATCCTCTCATCATTTACATCTATAACTTTACCTAAATGACTTCCTAAATGATTAGGACTTTTCTTATTTATTAAATCATCATCATTAAATAAATGTCCTTTAGTAAACCCCCTATAAAACATACTCTTTAAGTCTTCTAAATCCTTAGTAGTTAATTCGTCATTATCAAGTATTTTACGATAGTATTTTGTAATAAAACCTACATAACTAGGGCTTTTCATTCTTCCTTCTATCTTAAGACTAGTAATATTACTAGGTAACTTCTTAATATCTAATGATGTATTTAACTCTTTCATTGATAAAAGGTATCCTTCATCTATTAGAGTTTTATCTTTATATAATTTATAAGGTAATCTACAACTACCAACACATTCTCCTCTATTACCACTTCTTCCTCCTAACATAGAACTAAAGAGGCAATTACCTGAATAACTTACACATAATGCGCCATGAATAAAGACTTCTATTTCTATAGGAATATCTATTTTCTTAATCTCATCTACACTCATTTCTCTTGGTAGTACTACACGTTTTACTCCCATTTCATATAAAAGCTTAATAGTTTCATAACTACTACTATTAACTTGAGTTGAAGCATGAATTGTAAGATTAGGATACTTTTCCAAACATAAAGAAATCATCCCAAAATCCTGCATAAGTATGGCATCTACTCCCAAACTATATAAAAATTCTACTTCTTTAAGAAAATCTTCTACTTCATTTTCCTTTACTAAAGTATTCATCGTTACATAAATCTTAACACCATAGATTTTACAAAGTTTTAAAACAGTTTTTAACTCATCATCAGTAAAGTTTTTAGCATAACTTCTTGCTCCAAACATCTTACCTGATAAATATATAGCATCAGCTCCATTATTTAATGCTGCATAAAATGAATTTATATCTCCAGCTGGTACTAATAGTTCCATAAACATCACTATCTTTCTATTAATATTTAAATACATTTATATCATACAAGATATTAATAGTTTAGACAAGAAAAAAGTACTAAGAGTTATCTTAATACTTTTTATCAAAAAATTATTATTTCATTTTTCTTACTTTTTCTTCTGCTTTAGCTTGTGAGATTGCAACTGGAAGAGATGCTAAAAGTCCACCAGTTACTACTGCCCCAGGCCCTGTCTCTATAGCACTGTATATACTATTGACAAAATCACCAGCAAAAATGGCATCATCCATTCTAATATTCATTCCGAAAACATTACTTGCAACAGCTATTCCTATAGGAATAGCAGCTAAAGCAACTCCTGCAACTGCTCCTTTAATAGCATAGTTTTTCTTCAAATTTTTCTCATAGATTTCTAAATTTGTAACTTTATTTTCTTTAGTATTTTTCATATTAATATCCCCCTTTACTAAAGTATACATAAAACCTTCTTTTTGTAAATATTTGTAACATAAAATCAAGCATTTCCAAATCTTCTATCACGTTTTCTATAATTATCTAAAGATTCCTCTAAACATTTACTATCAAAATCTGGAAAATATGTATCAGGGAAATCATATTCAGCATAACTTGATTGATATATCATGAAATTACTAATTCTTTTCTCTCCACTTGTTCTAATAACATAATCAAGTGGTGGTAAATCTTGATATAAATTTCTACTTACAACTTCTTTTGTAATATCTTCTATATTTAAAGAACCATCTAATACTTGTCTAGCAATTTTCTTAGTCATATCAACTATTTCATAGTCACCACCATAATTAAGACAAATATTTAATATTCCTTTAGTGTTATCTTTAGTATCATTAGTTGTCTTATCCATTGCTTTAATTACACTATTAGGAAGATTTTCTCTTCTTCCTGAAAATACTACTTTAACATTATTCTTCTTAATAGACTCTAACTTACTGTTAAATAACGTTACAAATAGTTTCATTAAATAGTCAACTTCATTTTTTTCTCTTTTGAAGTTTTCAGTAGAAAAGGCATATAAAGATACTACTTTTATAGAAGTATTATTATAAATATAATCAAGAAGATTAATAAGATTATCAGCACCTGCTTTATGACCAGCACTTCTATTTAGGCCTCGCTCTTTCGCCCATCTACCATTACCATCCATAATAATTCCTAAATGATTAGGATACACTACATCTTTCATAACTACTCCTTATTTTTATTAGTTAAACTCTCATAATATTCATAACTTTCTTTAGCATTATCTTCATTTTCTAGAAGTAAATCATCTGCTTCCTCACTATTTATAATTTTTAGTGATTTATATCTATCTTCAGAATCTAAGTATTCTTGATATTTATTAAAATCACTTTTTCCATCCATCTTAAACTCTTTAGTATCTGGATTATAATGGAATATTGGGAAATATCCACTAAGCATCGCCTTTTTCTCTTCATCAATAGAGTTACTCATTCCTTTTAAAATACCCCAAGCGATACAAGGAGAGTATGCAACTATTATACTTGGTCCATTATATTTTTCAGCTTCTAGCATTACTTTAACAGTACTTGCAGGATTTGCTCCAAGTGATATCGCTCCTACATAGACATTAGGATTAGTTAAAGCAATCTTCAAAAGATCTTTTCTAGCAGTCTTTTTACCATTAGATGCAAACTTTGCAACAGCACCGGCTCTACTAGATTTACTTGCCTGTCCACCTGTATTAGAATATACTTCTGTATCAAGAACTAAAATATTAACATTTTCTCCACTGTTTAAAACATGATCTATTCCATTATAGCCTATATCATAAGCCCAACCATCTCCTCCTACAGCCCATAAAGAAATAGGCATAATATATTTCTTTAGAGATTTTAAAGGCTTAATCTTAGTATGAGGAATAACAGAAAGTAAAGCTTTAGCAGTATCGACATTAATATCATTAACATAATCCAAATAGATATCTTTTTCTTCTTCATCCACTTTAGAAATATTTTCATTTATTATATTTTTTAACTGTTGTTTCTTTACTTCATCAGCTATTTTCATACCAAATCCGAACTCAGCATTATCTTCAAATAAAGAGTTAGCCCATGGAACACTATATGGAGTAGATGGACTAGATGCACCATAAATAGATGAACATCCAGTTGCATTAGCAATTACAAGTCTATCACCAAATAGTTGGGTTAATAACTTCAAGTATGGAGTCTCACCACATCCAGCACAAGCCCCACTAAACTCAAATCTAGGCCTCTTAAACTGACTACCTTTAACAGTACTAACACTCATTACATCTTTTTCAGTCACTTCATTAAATAAGTATTCAGACTCTTTTAAAGTAATATCATTAACAATACTTTCTTTACTTACCATCTCTAAAGCTTTAGCACCCTTCTTACCAGGACAAATATTTGCACATAATCCACAACCAGTACAATCTTTATAACTAACAGCAATAGTAAATTTTAAATTATCTTTTAAATGACTATCAAGTAGTTTATCATTTAAACTATTAGGAGCTTTCTCTACTTCTTCTTCATCTAATAACATTGGTCTAATAACAGCATGAGGACAAACTAAAGAACATAAGTTACAACTAATACAGTTTTCACTTATATATTTAGGAACAACTTCACTAATATCACGTTTTTCAAGACGTGAAAGTCCTCCATCAACAGTACCATCAGGTCTATCTAAGAAAGCACTAACAGGAAGTGTATCGCCTTCACGTTTATCGATTATATCAAATAGACTAGAACTAACTTCACTCACCTTTACATAGTCATCAGTACTTTCATCTATCTTAAGTAAATGAGTTGTATTAATAGCATTATCGACAGCTTTTTTATTTTTCTCAGCTAGATTATTGCCTTTAAGTTTAAATCTACTATCAAGAGTTTCCTTCATCTTATTAATAGCATAATCACTATCAAGGATATGACCAAAT
Organism: uncultured Bacilli bacterium; assembly: GCA_944351375.1. GTDB lineage: Bacteria > Bacillota_I > Bacilli_A > RF39 > UBA660 > Onthousia. The sequence goes on from CALVPN010000023.1 coordinate 13,866, forward strand.
TTAAAGATTAAAGCTTCCATAATTGCACTTATTTTATTACCAAGTCCTTCTTTCTTAGCAACTTTATAAGCATTAACTACATAGACTTTAATATTATTATCTAGAATATACTTCTTATCTTCACTACTTATCATAGAAATAATCTCATCATCATTTTTACTACTATTAAGAAGGAATACTCCATTCTTTTTTATCTTATTAATAAATCTAAACTTTGTAAGATAAGTATCCTGTGTACAAACTAATAATTTAGCTTTACCAACATAATAAGTAGATCTAATAGGAGTTTTTGAAAATCTTAAATGACTAAGAGTAACTCCTCCAGACTTTTTAGAATCATATTGGAAATACCCTTGAACATAAGCATCAGTAGAGTCACCTGTTATCTTCATTAAATCTTTACAAGCTGAAACCATTCCATCACTACCATAACCATAAACAAGGAATGACGTTTGTCCCCTATGAGGTAAATTAAAATCTTTATCATAAGGAATACTTAAATTAGTAACATCATCATATATTCCAATAGTAAAGTTATGATTAATAGTGTCTAAATTATCATATATAGCTTTTATCATAGCAGGATTAGTATCTTTACTAGATAAACCATATCTACCACCTACAACCTTAATATCACTACCTAATGATTTAATAATATTATCGACATCAAGGAATAGTGGTTCTCCAGTACTTCCAGCTTCCTTAGTTCTATCTAGTACGGCAATCATTTTAACTGTTTTAGGAATACTCTTTAAGAAATACTCTCTTGAAAAAGGTCTATATAAATGTACTTCAACTACTCCAACTTTCTCTCCATTGTCATTTAAGTAATCTACTACCTCTTTAATAGTTTCACAAACACTACCCATGGCAACTATTACTTTAGTAGCATCCCTTTTTCCATAATAGTTAAATGGAGCATAGTTTCTTCCTGTTATTTTATTAATTTCCTGCATATAGGAATTAACTATATCAGGTAGTTCTAAATAGTATTTATTTCTAACTTCTGTCGCTTGGAAATATATATCATCATTTTCACTAGTACCTCTAGTTACAGGGTTATCTGGATGAAGACTTCTCTTACGAAAGGCATCAAGAGATTTCTTATCAATTAGTTTTTTTAATTTATCAGTATCAATAACATCTATTTTCTGTAGTTCATGACTTGTTCTAAAGCCATCAAAAAAGTTCATAAAAGGAACTCTACCTTTAATAGCAGAAAGATGAGCAACTCCAGTTAAATCCATTACTTCTTGAACAGATGAAGAAGCAAGTATTGCAAAACCTGTACTTCTAGCAGCATAAACATCTTGATGATCACCAAAAATTGATAAAGCATGAGTTGCAAGACTTCTTGCAGCGACATTAATAACACAAGGAAGTAACTCACCTGCTATTTTATACATATTAGGTATCATTAATAAAAGACCTTGACTAGCAGTATAAGTCGTAGTTAAACATCCTGCTTGAAGTGAACCATGAACCATACCAGCAGCTCCTGCTTCACTTTCCATTTCTACTACTTTAACAGGTTGATTAAAGTAATTAAGCTTCCCCTCATTTGCCCATTTATCAGTAAGTTCTGCCATAGGAGATGCAGGAGTTATTGGGTAAATACCTGCTACTTCTGTAAAATTATATGAAACATAACTACAAGCTTCATTTCCATCCATTATTTTTTTCATATATTATCATCACTCTTTTCTATAGTTCTAATTTAATTATATAATAAATTTATATTTTTATCTATCTATTTAGAAAAAATGTTAATTAAAATATTGATATCCCGTTTATATATAAATTTAAATTTGGATATCCCGAATAGAAATAACTCATATACA
>CALVPN010000024.1 GCA_944351375.1 uncultured Bacilli bacterium
ATTTACTAAAGATAAAATTATATATGAAGTAGGTAAGACTACTAATATTTTATCTGATGTTATATCGAGAGATCTAAAGAAAAGAGGTATGAAGTTTGTAGGAAGTACTATTATTTATTCTTATTTACAGGCGATAGGTGTTATTAATTCTCATGATAAAAAGTGTTATTTTGGTAAAAAATACATAAATTAATATTTTGCATATACTATAAAGATTAATATTTTTAATAGGTAGGGATACTTATGGAAAGAATAGTTTTTAATATTGATCCTAATAGTTTTGCAACTTCAGCATTTTTAATAGGCTTAATACTATCACAAAAATTATCTTTAGAAGAACAAGATAGCATTGGTAACTGGTTACAATTAGTTGGTCTTACTATGCAAACCATTGCTTCACAACAAATTACAATTGATACTAGTAAAAGTGATAGCAAAGATAAAAGTAATGATAGTTCTGATATTGAAAAGTTAAAGAAAACTATCAAAGATATAGAAGAAGAATTAGATAAGATTTATTGTGATAAATAGTAACTTAAAGTACTATTTTTCTTTTGTAAGTAATGCTATACTTAAAGTAAGAAGAATTACTGGGACTATGAAGGAATAGATAACTGTATATTAGGCTATTCTGATATGAAAGCGAAGGAAAAACCAAGAAAAGAGAATTATATTTATAAGATTGATTATGAGAAATTTATGAGAATAGATAATTTTTACTTTGTAGTATATAATATAAATAAATCAATAGAATTTTATACAAAACTATTTGAAGAAGAGCCTACCAATATAACTGAAAATAGATGTGCTGATTGGCAAAATAGGGATAATAGAACTTACTTTGGTATTATTTCTGTTGAAGCGACAGGTGATAAAAGAGTTATAGGTAATAATGGAGTTTTAGGTTTATATACTGATGATATAGATAAAGCTTTTAATAAGTGTGAAGAAATAGGTGCAAAAATATTATATGAACCTCTAAAAATTCCTAATAGTCTAGATAATTATACTTGTTTTGCTATTGAAGATTTAGATGGTAATAAAATAGAAATCCCATATTATGATAAGTAAAATAATAATTAATCATCATTTATAGTTTCTTATTTTGTGTAATAAAAAATGAAAATTTAAATTATGTGGTTGATAATATATGTACATTATGTTACTGTAGATACATATTTAAAACTACTATACAGGGGGAAAATATAAATGAAGGAAGTCAATTTGTATATAGATGAATCAGGTAATTTAGGTACAGGTATGGGAAGATATTTTTTAATATGTGCTTTAGAAGTGGATCCAACTTTAAAAAATGCTATATCTAAAAGAGCAGGTAGAGTTATATGTAGATTTAAACAAAAAAATGACATACCCAAAATTACAGAATTAAAGGGCAGTAGACTGAAAGATGATGATAGACTGGAACTACTTGATAAGATTCTTTTTAAAGGTATTAAAGTTAGGTATATAGTTCTTGATTTAAAACAAACTACAATGTTGTTAGCAAAGTCTGATGATAAAAATGCTTGCTTTAATTATTTAATTCAATTAATAGTAAAGAGAATTGTAGAAGAATATAAAGATGTAGAAAAAATAAACCTTTATTTAGATAATCGTTCTGTAAAAATTGACAATAGACTTTCATTAAAACCTTATTTATATAATAAGCTAGTATTAGAACAATTAGAAACAAAAAATAATGTAAAAAGAATAGAATTTGATATAAATTATTTTGAATCTGAAAGCTGTTATTTAATTCAGTGGGCAGATATAGTTGCAAACTCATTATATAAAAAATATAATAGTAATAATGAAAAATTTTATGCAAAAATAAAACCATATATTGTTTATGAGAGCAGATTTCCATCAAAAAAATTTGGTCAGTAGTATATTGACTTATGCATAAAATAATGATATTATGGTTACATTAAAAAGGACTGGCATATAAGCCTTATATGATTTATTCAAGTTATTGAATATAAGAGTTATTTTTTAACTCAGTCATATAAGCACTGCCAGTCTTTTTTTGTTTGTATTACTGTTTTTCTTTTAGTAAAGATGATATAATTAATTTAGAATTTCAACTATATATATTGTAATTATTTAATAATAATTTAAAATCTATATTAGAGAATGGGGTCATTATGGATAAATATTTGGAAATGAAAAAGTTATTTGAACAGAATGAAGATAAAGAAAATGCTATTGCAATGGCAAAGTATATGCGAAATTTATTTGAGTTTTATGGAATTCCTACTCCTAAAAGAAAAGCATTATATAAAGATTTTATCAAAGAGGAAAAGAAAGATAAAAAAGTTGATTGGAATTTTCTTGATAAATGCTATCTTGATTCTCATAGAGAATTTCAATATTTAGTATCTGACTATTTAATTGCAATGAATAACTTTTTAACTTATGATGATATACCTAAAATAGAAAAATACATAAAAACAAAACAATGGTGGGATACAATTGATTTTTTAGATAGAGTTATTGGTGAAATAGGGCTAAGAGATAATAGAGTTGATGATTTAATGCTAGAATGGTCTAAAGATAATGATATTTGGGTACGAAGAATAGCGATAGATTATCAATTATGTAGAAAAGAAAAAACAAATACAGTGTTACTAGAAAAAATATTAGTTAATAATTTTGGTAGTGATGAGTTCTTTATTAATAAAGCGATAGGTTGGGCTTTAAGAGATTATTCTAAAACTAATCCTGAATGGGTAAGAGAGTTTATAAATAAATACAAAGATAAAATGAGTAATTTAAGTATAAGAGAAGCTAGTAAATATATTTAATAAATAGTAATTTGAAACTACGAGAAGGAGTGATAAAAATTGAAAACAGAAAAAGAAAAAATGATTTCTGGAGAAATATATAATCCTGCTAATCCTAAACTAGTGTTTGAACGTGCAAAAGCTAATATAATTTGTACTAAATATAATAAAAGAAGTTTTAATGAGTTAAATATGAAATCAAGACTGATGAGAAAATTAATAAATACAAAAGGAAATTTTTGGATAAAACCACCATTTTTTTGTGATTATGGATATAATATTTTTATTGAGAAAAATGTTATGTTAAATTATGGTTGTGTTATATTAGATGTATGTCCTGTTAAAATTGGTGAGCATACATTAATCGGTCCAAATACTCATATTTATACTGCTTGTCACTCATTAGATTATAAAGAAAGAAAGGAAAATGTAGAATTTGGAAAACCTGTAATAATTGGTAAAAATGTATGGATTGGGGGGAATTGCACAATCTTACCAGGTGTTACTATCGGTGATAATTCAATTATAGGTGCTGGAAGTGTTGTAACTAAAAATATTCCCTCTGGAGTGATTGCAGTAGGAAACCCTGCAGAAATTAAATCAAACAAAAAATGTTAATTATTTATTATTGAAATGTCAAAATTAAGTTATTAATTTCAAATGGAAATTCATATGTTGGGAGAAAATATGAAAGAGTTATTAGACTTTATTATTTTAATCATCCTATATATTTTTATATTTTATAAAAAATAGAAAGTAAAAGGAAGAGATATATTATTTATAAATACTATAATGTATATATATTTGTCGTTTGTATTGTATTTTACTTTAATGCCTATAATTAGTGCACTACCATTTGTATTTAATCATTCTTATGTATCAATGAATTTAGTTTTGAACGATTAAAGCGTTGTGGTGTAAAATCTGTTAGAAGTCCACGGAGTATTACAAGTAAATTGAGTGAGGAGTTAAATAAGGGTTAGTATGATATAATAGTTATAATTATAAATATGAGAGGTGTGTTATGAAGAAAAAGATATTAATTTTAATTATATTTGTTGTAATTGTTATTATATTATTAAGTATTTATATAACATCTAACTTTAATATTGCTAAAGAAAAAGAAAGATATAGTGAAATAAAAGAAGCATTTAAAAACGCTGTAATATGGAAATTGGATGCAACTGGTGATAGTAAAAGACACTGTGAAGAAAATATTACTAAAGAAATCACTATAACTGCTGATCATTTAATTAATAATGGTTATTTAAAAAAAGAAGATATGCTAGATACTTCAGGAAAATCATATTGTGATGGGTATGCAAAAACATTTGCAGTGGAAGATTGTGGTATAGATTATAAGCTTTATATAAAATGTAATGATTATAAAACAGAAGGGTATAAAGATTATAAGTAAAATAATATAAATAAAATAAATGTTAAAAGTCTAATTTAATCACCTTAACTAAAGACTTTTTTTCAATAATTTGATAAAATATAATTATAAATAATATGTTTAGGAGGTTTATTTATGCAAGTAAGTGATGTAAAAAAAGCTTTAATAGAACAAAGAAAAATAAATTTGCCAGGTAATTTGTATCATAAAACACAAATTGACTTTGCATATAATACTAATCATATAGAAGGATCTACTATAACTCCTGATGAGACTGCTAGTATTTTTGAAAGTGGTACTATTTTAGCAAACAATGATAAAGTAATAGTTTTAAAAGATGCTACAGAAACTAAAAATCATTTTACATTATTTAAATATATGTTAGATACATTAGATAATCCTCTTGATGAAGATATGATTAAGAAATATCATTTTATTTTAAAAGATGGAACTCTAACTGATAGTGAAAAAGAATGGTTTAATGTAGGTGAATATAAGAAGAAAAAGAATTTTGTTGGTAATATTACAACAAGTTTACCAAAAGATGTTAGTAAAGATATGAAAAGTTTGTTAGATTGGTATAATAGTATAGAAAATAAAAAATTAGAAGATATAATAGAATTTCATGTTAAGTTTGAGCATATTCATCCTTTTCAAGATGGCAATGGTAGAGTTGGCAGAATGATTATGTTTAGAGAATGTTTATATAATAATATAATGCCATTTTATATTGAAGATAGAAATAAAGATTTTTATATTAGAGGAATTAAAGAATATCAACTTCATAATGAAAAAGGCTATTTAATAGATACTTGTCTAAATAGTCAAGATAATTATGAAAGAATGGCTAAATATTTTTTAGAGGAGAATTAATTTTTATGGAGATTGCATATGGAAAAGATTATTAATATAGATGAGTTAAAAAACAATATTGAAAAATTATCTAAAACTTTACCTAGCCTTAATATTGATAGTATTTATATTGAACAAAACGAAGAAATTGAAAAAATTATATATAGAGATAATAAATTGCATGAGTTAAGGAGTTGCTCAAAATTACTAGTGTCAATGGCTATTGGAATTGCTATTGATAGAAAGATGAAAGTTAGTGGAAAAGCAATATCCTTAGATACTGAAATTTACCCTGTAATAGAGAAAATAGTAGATATTCGAAATGAAGATAATTTACAAAAAATTAAAAAATGGACAATAAGGACTTTATTGACTCATACAACAGGTTATGAATCTCAAATGATGTCTGAAAAATATATAGAGAATATTGATGAAAATAAATTACTTGATTATGCTTTAAATTATGATATTCCTTATGAGCCTAATGAAAGATATGCTTATAATAATGTAGAACCATTTGTGTTATCAGTATTTTTTCAAGAAGCTTTTAATATAAATTTAAAAGATTTTATAAATGAGAATATATTTAAAAAGTTGAAAATTTTAGAATTTAAATGGGATAATTATGGAATTTATTGTCCAGGAGCGACAGGTTTATATTTAAAACATAGTGATTTTCACAAGATAGGGAAATTATTATTAAATGATGGAAGATTTAACGGAGTAGAGGTAATTTCTAAGTATTGGATGAATGAAGTAACTAAATTGCAATTAGAAACACCAAGTGCTTATAAAAAAGATAGATTGTTTCCTAAAATAGGAACAGGGTATTATGTTTTTATATCACGTGATGGTTTTATATTTAGAGATGGTGCTAATGGACAATACATAATAGTTAATAAAGATAAGGATATTTTAATAACAATAATGTCAACAGAAGAAAATATGAAAAATATTACTGAAATATTTAGAAATTTAATTTAATTATTGTATTAATAGTATATTCATTCAGAAATTTATACAAGATTTTATTGATTGCTACAATAGTTATGTCGAAAAATACTTGTGATATTGTAATTAGAAATAGTTAGTATGGAAATGCTAACTATTTTATGTTAAGATTAATCTATCTAAAGAAGGTGACATGATGAAGGGACAAAATATGTATCTAGCATTTGGTAGTGAAATCATCTATGATGATGCTTCCTTTTTAATAGAAGATGATGATAAAGTAGGTGTTGTTGGTGTAAATGGTGCAGGAAAGACAACTCTATTTAAAATTATCTTGAAAGAAGAGTTTTTAGATGCTGGTAAAGTAACTGTAAATAATAAAAAGATAGGTTATCTTCCTCAAGAGATTAATTTTACTGATAAAGAGAAAAATGTCTTAGATTATTTATATAGTGGAAGACCAATTGAAGTGTTAGAACAAGAATTAAATGTTATTTATGAAAAACTAAGTAATGCAAGTGAACTAGAACAAAATAAACTTTTAAGGCAAGCAGAGAAGATTCAAAGTGAACTTGATAGACTAAATCAATATACTGCAGAAGATGAATTGTTATCATTAATTGAGAATATGAAAATAGATAGTGAACTGTTAGAGATGAAAGTAGGTGATTTATCAGGAGGACAAAAATCTAAAATCGCTTTTGCAAGACTTCTTTTTTCAAACTCTGATATTTTACTTTTAGATGAACCTACAAACCATTTGGATGCTAAGACTAAAGACTTTGTCATAGACTATCTAAAGAATTATCACGGTATGGTGTTAGTAATCAGTCACGATATTGATTTCTTAAATGAGGTAGTAACAAAGACTATGTTTATTAATAAAGTTACTCATAAAATAAAAGTATATAAAGGTAATTATAAAGAATTTAAAAGGCTTTATGCTGATGAAATGATGCAGAAAGAATTAAGAATAAAAGAACAGGAACGGGAAATAAAGAAATTAGAAGAAGTTGTTAAAAGAGCAGAGTCTGCTTCTCGTACTAATCATAATTTAAAGAGATTAGGCGAATCAAGAAAGAAAATGTTAGAGAAAAAGTTAGATGAATTAGAGATGAGAGAAGAAAAATATAAGACTGTTACTATGAAAGTAGAACCTAAAAAGATAAGTGGTAGAATACCTTTAGAAGTAAAACATTTAACTTTTCATTATCCTTCTAAGAGTGATTTATATCGTAATTTATCTTTTGAGATGGCAAGAGGAGAGAAGTTTTTAATAGTTGGAGAAAATGGAGTAGGGAAATCAACTTTATTAAAATTAATTATGAATAAATTAAAACCTATTAAAGGAGAAATAGTCTATGGCTATAAAGCATCTATCGCTTATTATGCTCAAGAGTTAGAAATATTAGATGAAGATAAGACTATCTTAGAAAATGTAGATAATCCTAATTATAGTGATAATGAGTTAAGAACTTTTTTAGGAAACTTTCTATTTTCTAATAATGATGTCTTTAAGAAAGTAAAAGTATTATCTCCTGGAGAGAAAGCAAGGGTAGCTTTGTGTAAAATACTTATTCAAAGAACTAATATTATTATATTAGATGAGCCTACTAATCACTTTGATCCAGAAACACAAAAAATTATTGGTGAGAACTTTAAGAATTATACAGGTACTTTAATAATGGTAAGTCATAATCCTTCTTTTGTAGAACAGATTGGTGTAACTAGAATGTTAGTCTTACCAGAAGGTAAGATTGTAGAATATAAAAGAGAATTACTTCATTACTATTATTACTTAAATACAGAATTAATATGATAAGTTGAAAAAACAATATTCCTAATTTAATAGAAACTATACTGATACTTGAAAATAATATATATTTATGATACTATGAATATGTAAAAGAAATTTACATAAACTAAAAAAGAGGAAATACCTAGTTTGCGATTTGGGTATTTACCTCATATGCTTTTTGGTAACACCCTAGTTACAAGCTGTAATAGGGTGCTTTTTCTATCTATAAATAATCAAGAGTATGATAATTATTATCAATGATGAAATTAAAAAATCTTTCTTATTCATAAACATTTCCCCTTTCTAACCCCCTAAAATTAAGAGATAGAAAGAGGCAAACACCCATACTAGGTAATTCCTAAGTTAATAGTATCATACTTTTATTTATAAAACAATCAAACAAGATACATTTTTTAATAGAAAATTTGTTTTGTATGTTTTGATATAATTAGAAGAGTACAATATTTTTCTTTTTATATTGTCTAGGTATTTCTCCTATGCTATAATTTTGCTTGGAAGGTGATAGTATGCATTTTTATAGTTTGGATCATGAGGCTTCTTTTGAGGATTTAAAAAAATTTAATTATCCTAATCAAAAGATAGGTGTAATTGCTCATATCGAAAACAAAGATGGAGAAATTTTACTACAACAAAGAGGAGTAAAATCGCGTGATGAAAATGGCCTTTATGAAGACATAGGTGGTAAAGTAGAATCAGGAGATGTGAACTTTTTATCAGCGATTAAGCGTGAAATTAAAGAAGAAGCCGGTGATGAAATTAATTTAGCCTTTAGTGATTCTATAGGAATTTATCATTGCTACAAAAATGACATTAATTGGATTTTTGTAATTTATTTTGTTAAATATATTGATGGAAATTTTAAAATAATGGAAAAGGATAAGTGTATTGATTATCATTTTTTCAAATATGATGAGGCAATTAATTCAGAATTAGTTACGGAAAGTTGTAAATATTTAATTAAAAGTATTAAAAATTCAAGGAGGTAAAATATGTTAGAAGTTAAAGACTTAAAGAAGAAGTTCGTTAAGTATAATGCTAAGCGGAAAAAAGAAGAGTTTTATGCTGATAATGGTATTAGTTTTAAAGCGAAAGATGGAGAAATCATTGGAATATTAGGACCAAATGGAGCAGGGAAAACAACATTACTTAGAATGATTGCGGGAATTCTTGAACCTACTAGTGGAACTATTTCTTTTGGAAAATTAGATTATCTTCATAATGAGATAGAGATTAAGAAAAATATCGCTTATTTATCTGGTAATACTAAACTATATAATACTTTATCTTGTTATGAACTATTAAAAATGTGTGGAAATATTTATGGAGTAGAGGAAAGTAAATTAGAGGAGAGAATAAAAGAAATATCTAAGAAGTTAAATATGGATAGTTTTATGTATAATAGGATTGAAAACTTATCAACAGGACAAACTCAAAGAGTTAATATTGCAAGATGCTTAGTTCATGATCCTAAATACTATATATTAGATGAAGCGACTAGTGGACTTGATATTATTTCTAGTCAAATTATTTTAGACTTTATTAAAGAAGAAAAGAAACGTGGTAAAATAATTTTATATTCTACTCACTATATGGAAGAAGCTGAAAATATTTGTGATAATGTTATTATGATTAATAAAGGTATTGTAATTAAAGAAGGTACTCCTAGTGAAATAAAAAAATCTACTAAAACTACTAATTTAAGAGATGCTTTCTTTACTTTAATAGGAGGTGTTTCTAATGAGTAATTTAGGTAATATTTTAAAGAAGGAATTAAGAGAGATGTTTCGTGATAAGAAATCTCTTATGATGATGTTAATTATTCCTATTTTAATACCAGCTTTAGTAATAGGAATGTCTGCTTTATTTGAAGCACAAACTAATAAGCCTATAACTGATTATAATAAAATAGGTTTTGATTATGAATTAAGTGAGATGGAAAAAGATATTGCAAATAACTTAGATATAGAAGTTATTAGTGGAAGTAATGAAGAGTTAGAAAATAAGTATAGTAATGGAGAAATAGATTTATATATCACAAAAGATGGTAGTACTTATACTATAAATGGTGAAGATAATGAGACTACTAGTTATGCTACAAGTTTAATGGATACTTACTTTGCTACTTATAAAGAGGCATTACAAACTAATTATTTGGCTAGTAATAATATAAATCCTAGTGATGTTACTTCTATTATTACTGTTAATAAAGATATAAAAGAAACAGAAAACTTTTATGGTAATTATATTGTAAACTATGGTTTTCTCTTTATAATTATGGCTATTACAATATCTGCTACTTATCCTGCTACTGATACAACAGCAGGTGAAAAAGAAAGAGGAACACTTGAAACATTACTTACTTTTCCAATTAAAAGTAGAGATATAATTGTTGGTAAGTTCTTAAGTGTTTCTTTATCATCAATTATTACAGGTATTGTTAGTTTAATATTAATGTTAATCTCACTAGTGTATGTTAATGGTGCTTTTGAAATATATAAAGATACTAATTTAATGTTATCGACTAGTAGTTTAATCTTTACCATAGTAGTAATTATTGCTTATTCATTACTAGTTAGCGGCCTTTGTATTGCTATTGCAAGTAAATCTAAAACCTTTAAAGAAGCTCAAAGTGCTTTAACACCATTAACATTTATATGTTTCTTTCCAGGTATGATTGCTTTCATGGCTGGAGTTAGTTCATCACCACTTTTATCATTAGTACCATTCTTAAACTTTACACTATTATTCCAAGATATAGTTGTAGGTAATATAGATATTGTTAATATCTTATTAATGAGTCTATCTACAATTGTAATTATTAGCTTAGTTTTAGTAGTAATAATTAAACAATATAAGAGTGAAAAAGTATTATTTTAAGAGTTATTGATTAAGTTCAGTAACTTTTTAATTTAGAAATTTATGTTATAATCTTCTTAAGAGAGAAGTGATTATATTGAAAATATATTTAGTTAGACATGGACAAGTAAATCATAATTTAAGAAGAATATATTCTAGAGAGGATGAAGATTTAAATGAAACTGGTATAAGTGAAGCTTATGAGTTAAAAGAAAACATTTCTAATATTTCGTATGATGTTATTATTTCTTCTCCTTTAAAAAGAGCGGTACAGACTGCTAATATTATAAATAAATATAATAAAGAAATTATTATTGATGAAAGATTAAGGGAACGAGATCCAGGTAGTTTATCAGGTAAATCTTTAGAAATTACAAATAGAGAAGAGTATTGGAATTATTATTCTAAAATTCAGTATGGTACTTCTGAAAATATTAGAGAGTTCTTTAATAGAGTAAAAGATTTTTTAGATGATTTAAAAACTAAAGATTATGAAAGTGTTATAATAGTTGCCCATAGTGGAGTATCAAAAGCTTTCTATGGTTATTTCAATGGAATTAATGATGGGAAATTTCTTAATTTAGGATTAAATAACTGTGAAGTTAAAGAATACATTTTGTAGGAGATGTCAATGAAAATATATATTATAGGACCACCCGCTTCAGGGAAAACAACTTTAAGTAAAGTATTAAGTAAAAGATATAATATAGAAAGATATGAACTTGATAAATTAGTTTTTGATGATAATAATAATCATATTAGAAGAGATGATGAAACTATTATGAAAATATTTAATGATATTTTATCAAAAGACTCCTTTATAATAGAAGATGTAGGAAGAAGTAAATTTATTAAAGGTTTAGAAAAATGTGATAGGATATATTATATAAGTATAAAGAAAAGAGAAGTTTATAAAAGGGTAATTAGAAGATGGATTAAACAAAGAAAAGGTAGGGAAGAGTATAATTATCCACCAACATTAGCACAGTTAATAGATATGTTTAGAGTTGTTAATAGTTATTACAAGAAAGAAAAGAAAAAGTTAGATTATATAAATAAATTTAAAGAAAAAGTTATTTATTTAGATAAAGATAAATTAAATGAGTTAGAAAATAGATAAGGAGTGGAAGTTATGTCATTAAAAAATGCGAAAGAACATTTAGAAAAATATGGATTAGATAGTAAGATAAAACAATTTGATACATCATCTGCAACAGTGAGGGAAGCAGCGATTGCTCTAAATTGCAAAGAAGCTGAAATTGCCAAGACTTTATCCTTTTTAGTAGGTGATAAACCTATATTAATAGTAACAGCAGGTAATAGAAAGATAGATAATGCTAGATATAAAAGTAAATTTAATGAGAAAGCAAAAATGTTTAAAGCTGATGAGGTAGAACCTCTTATTGGTCATAAAGTAGGAGGAGTTTGTCCATTTGGAATAAAAGATGGTGTAGATGTCTATTTGGATATTTCTTTAAAAGATTTTGATATAATCTATCCTGCTTGTGGTAGTAGTAATAGTGCTGTAAAACTTACTATTAAAGAGTTAGAGAAAGCATCTAATTATAAAGAATGGATAGATGTTTGTAAAATAATAGAATGAGTATATAGTCAATTTTATACTGTTGAAAGGGGAGATGGATATGAGAAAAATAGAAAAGTTTCTTTGTTTAATCATCATCCTTCTTATTATTCTGATTTATTTCATTATAATAAAATTAGTACCTACTCCATAGAGTGGTACTATTAACATAAAACATTTTATGGGATAGTACCTAACACTCCAAAGCTAGGTATTCCCTTTTTTATAATATGTAAATTTTCTTTACATATTCATAGTATCATAAATATTAACTTTTGTCAAAATTATTACATTTTACTTATCTCGATTATCATATCCATATCATCATCATTAGCCATAATGTTTTTATGCAGTTCTTTACATTTTTCACACTTATAAATGATTTTATAAGTGTCTTTAAATTTCTCAATACCAATAGGCTTTAATAATCCTTTACACTCATTTAATCTATCTCCTGGCATAATATCAACATGTTTAGAGCAAAGGCAGTATGGACAATGGTCTCTTGCCGTATATTTTAAAGGTAATACTTTCTTACCACAATTTTCACAAATAAATTCTTCATCTTTCATTGTAAATCTTTTCATAAACACCTCTTACATCAAAACTATTATATAATTATTTTCTATCTTTATCAATTAGGTAGTTTTAAGTTATTATCTTCTGTTAATTCTATATAATTATCACTAGTAACAATAGGTCTTTCTAATTTTCTTTCTATTTCTTTTTTAGCACTATTTATTACAGTGCCTGCTTCACTCATATCATTTTTTAATTCTTTTAAACCTTTACTATCATTCTTCTTATGAAACTCTACTGCAGTCGCTTCTCCTAAATTAGTTAAGGCAAGTTCTATATTAGTCATAGAGTCTCTTAAATTTTGACTGTCATGTAATCCTTTAATATCTTTATATTCTTTAGCAGTAACACCAAAACCACTGTTATATATTTCATTTGTTAAGATTGCATATTCTACACCTTTACTAATACCTCGTTCTTTCCATTCATCAGTTAAGTTATGTCTAGTAGCGATTCCTCTTTCCCTCATGTTTATCCAAGATTTAGAATAACCTTTCTTTTCATAAAGTTCTTTCATTCTATCCATTGCAAGTTCAGGATTTTGAATCTCTTCAATTCTTTCACTACCAACTTTAGCAAGCCATCTTTTAAAAGGTTCTGCTTTAGGTGATGGTATAGACTGAATTATTCTTAAAATTCCCTCTGTATCAGCACAATCTGTTTTATATTTTTTACCATCAGTAGATTCCAATTTCAGTTGTACGATAAAATCGTACAACTGAATATCATATCCTTCATCGCTTAATTTTATTTTTAAATCACTCCAATAACGCCTAGGATTTTTGCTGCCAGTAAGGGCAAAGACAACATCCACAACGCTAAAGTACCATTTTCCTTCCTGATAATTTCTTCTTATCTCTTTTTCCTCGAACAAAGCTAAATTGTTATTCATAATTTATCAACTCCTCTATAAATATTATTTGCTATCAATTAAATTTTTTTTCGCAAAAAGTTGAAATTTATAGAGAAAATATTTCTTTGCAATAAAGTGTCGACAAAATGTCGACGTTTGATGTAAATAATTTGAAAAAAGTCTTTAACCTTGTTATAATACCTATAGAAAGGTAAGGAGTAAGTTATGGATTTAAAGTTAGAAGTATTTGAAGGGCCACTTGATTTGCTCCTTCACTTGATAAAAGAAAATAAGATGGATATCTTTGATATAGAAATAGAAAGTATTACAAGACAGTATTTAGATTATATCCATAAGATGAAAGAAAACAATTTAGATATTGCCTCAAGTTACTTAGTAATGGCAAGTGAACTTACCTTGATAAAAGCAAGAATGTTACTTCCAAGACCAAAAGTTGATGATGAGGAAACAGAAGAAGAGGATCCAAGAGAAGAGTTAGTGGCAAGACTTTTAGAATATCAAGCCTATAAAGAGATAACTAAGACTTTAAAAGAAAATGAAAGTAAAAGACAAGAAATCCATACAAAATTACCAGAAAATATCAACAATTATATTGAAGGAAATACTGTAATAACAGGAGAAGGTTCCATTGACTTATTAGTAGATGCTTTTAAAAAGTTTTTAGTAAGAAAAAGTGAAGAGAAACCTCTTTCTACTAAAGTAACTATGAAAGAAATAACAGTATCAAGTAGAAAGTTAGAGATAAAAAGTATCTTAAAGAAAGAAAAAAAAGTAAGTTTCTTTAAGCTTTTCCCTGTATCAACAAAAGAATATATAGTAGCGACATTTTTAGCGATACTTGATATGGCTAGAAATAAAGAATTATTAATTAAACAAGAAGAATTATTTAGTGATATTATCGTAGAGGGGGTATCATAATGAATTTAAAAGCAGTTATAGAAGGATTACTATTTGTCGTAGGTGATGATGGTCTTGATCTTGATGAGATTAGTAAAATATTAGAGATATCTAAAGATGAGACTAAAGAGTTGATAAAAGAGTTACAAAATGATTATCAGAGTAGTGATAGAGGTATTAGAATAGATTTTTTAGGAGATAAATTAAAATTAACTACTAAGAAAGGACATAATATCTATTATCAAAAACTATTAACTACAGAAGATAATAACACTTTAAGTCAAGCAGCCTTAGAAACACTTGCAATTATTGCTTATAATCAACCTATTACAAGAGTAAAAGTAGATGAGTTAAGAGGAATATCTAATAATCATATTATAAGAAAACTAGTTGCTAAAGGACTTATTAAAGAAGGTGGTAGAAGTAATATGCCAGGTAGACCTATTCTTTATGAGACTACTAGTGAATTTCTAGATTACTTTGGACTTTCTTCTATAGATGAATTACCTGATATGAGAGAGTTCTTAGAAGAAGAGGAGAAAGAAACAGAAGAGGATGTAGATTTATATCAATCTAAATATAAAGAAGAAAATTAATATATACAGATTATAGAAAACTATGCTATAATCTATTTATGCCTGTATGGCGGAATTGGTAGACGCGGTAGACTCAAAATCTACTTCTAGCAATAGAGTTCCGGTTCAAGTCCGGATACAGGCACCAT
>CALVPN010000025.1 GCA_944351375.1 uncultured Bacilli bacterium
CACTACTATGTCCATCCCAAATTTTGACAACATCACAGTTACCACTCATTGGCATTGGATTAGGCATCTTTAATTTAACTATTAATGGAATTTTAAAGGCACTACCAAATGCTAAACAGGTTCCTGACTGTAAACTCTTTTGTTTTTCTACTATTTCATCAGAAATATTAGGTACCATTTTCTTAATATATTCTACATCCGTTGGATGATTCATCTTAAAGATTAAGAAGTTTGAACACTGAGAAATAACGGTATCTGACATTTCTACTGGTCTTTGTGAAATCAATCCTAGGATTAAACCATATTTACGTCCTTCTTTTGCGATACGTTCAAAAATATTATATCCTATTAAAAATCTATCTCTATCATTTTGAATGTATCTATGAGCTTCTTCTACAAAGATATGAAATGGTATACTTCCCCTATCTCTTAGTCCCTTTGTAAATTCAAATAGCAATCTTGAGTATATTTTTGTTATTACTTTAGCGAAATCATCATCGACATCATCTAAATTAATATTTACTAATTGGTATTTCTTACCATTATTAATCATCAAATTAGATAAATAATTTTCTAAGGAAATATATGTACCACTTTCCCATTTAAAATAATTAGAATTAGATGATGTTATTAGTGAATGAAGTCTAACTTTTAGAGTAACAGCATCACCATAGGTATTTTCATTTCTAAGCCATCCTTCACTAATTAATGTAAAATTTAATGCTTTTTCTAAATCTTCTAGAGTATAATAACAATCTTTACGAGGTTCGTAATTATCATATTCATCATTTATAAAGCTTGAAACATACTCTGTTAATAAAACACTTTCAGAAAATTGTCCATGATTATCTATTAAGAAACATTCTCTAAACTTTCTAACATATCCTATTCCTTGAACTGGAGCTTCTAGATTAAATTCATTAGTTGAACAACTGTTAAGGATTGAGAAAACATCATTTCTCTTATTAGGAGATGTTTGGTTAGTGTAAAGAATTGTCATAATTGCTTTAGCGATTAAGTGATTCTTATATTTATTTGCATCTACTTCTGTACTTGCAAAGATACGTGCTAGTTTTAACATTCTTTCTATGATTGGTAATTGAGAGTGATCTGTTGCTTGTAATAGTAATGTAAGGTCATTTTCGTTAAGTAAGAAAATTGGTAGACGTAATGGTTCTCCTTTACCTTCTGTTTCATTAGTAGTAATAAAACGATAGTTATAGTTAGGATTTATTCTATTTAAATCCTTAAAGGCATTATAATACTCTCCAGATGAATCAAATAATAATATGTTTGATTTGTATGGGAATAATCTTTGATCTTCAAACATGTTTTGCATGATTCTAGAAATACCACAACTTTTACCACTACCACTGTTACCAAATATAGCAAAGTGATTACTAAAGAAGTTATTAACATCTAAATAAACTGGAAAATCATTATAATATGGACTTACTCCAAAAGGCATAAATCCTGTTTTATCTTCTCCTACTACTAGAGGTATTTCTTCTTGTTTAATTACTCTTATTTTAGCATCTAAAGATGGTTTTCTTAGTACTCCTCCTATTAATTTACCATTTACTATTTCTCCTAAAAATCTTGCTTTAACAACTCCATCTTCTAAGTCATCTACTTCTCCTAAAATAGTCTTATCATTATCTTCAAAAATTAAGTGTAAGTTCATTAAATTAATCGCTACTTCAGTATCTTCTTTTAATTTAATATTTGCACTGTGATCACTAATATAGATTATTTTATCAAACATATTACCATTCTCCTTTATTCTATAGATAAATTATAACGTCAAAAACAAAAAGTGACAAGAGTTATAAAGTAATTACTTCTTGTATTTTACGTTTTATCTCTTCATCACTTATTTCAGTTATAATACTCTCTAGCATTTCATTTTTTAAAGCTAATTTTAGGTTGGATTCATAGTTCTCTAATTTATTTATTGTTTCTTTTAGTTGTTTATGAATAGCATTTCTACTAATATTATAGATACTTGCTAATTCACTTAAAGATAGATTATTAAAGTAATATGCTTCAAAGTACTCTTTTTGTTTATCTGTTAAGAGATTTCCATAAATATCATAAAGCATGGTATAGTAAACTAATTCTTTCATTTTAAAATCCCAATAATTTTAATATAGCTAGAACTATTGAACCTAAACCTATTATTAGATAAATTATAGTTAGGTTTCTTCTTTTAAAGATTAGACGGTTGTTTAAGCCCATAACTAATAAAGTTATACCTAGAAATATTTCAAAGATATATAAAAGATCTGTCTTAAAGATAGTGATAAAACCAAAGATGATTAGACCAATTGTTAAAATAAACTGTAGTATTATTAATACTTTTAAATAGTTTCTACTTTTTTCTTGCTGTTTCTTTACCTTGGGATTTAGACTTGTTACACTTTTACTCATTTTCTTCCTCCATAAAGTCTTTAAATAGACTATAAATATATTTTTCAATATCAAATTCTTGTAGGTCTTTAGCAGTTTCACCTAGTCCAATGTATTTAACTGGAAGATTTACTTCTTCTTTAATTGCTAGAACGATTCCACCTTTAGCAGTACCATCTAGTTTAGTTAATATTATACCTGTAAGGTCTGTTATTTCTTTAAAAGCTTTGGCTTGGCTAATGCCATTTTGACCTGTTGTTGCATCTATTACTAGTAGCGTTTCATCAGGGGCTCTATCAATTATCTTTTTAATAACTCTATTAATTTTTTCAAGTTCCATCATTAAGTTAGTTTTATTCTGAAGTCTTCCTGCTGTATCTATTAGAACTGTATCTATATCATTATCAATACCATACTCTAGTCCTTCATAAATAACACTAGCAGGATCTACTCCTTCCCTTTTACCATAAAACTCTACACCAATTCGCTCAGCCCATTCTTTTAGTTGATTAGTCGCTCCTGCTCTAAAGGTATCTCCTGCTATTAAAAGGACTTTTTTACCTTTCTCTTTTTCTTTTAAAGCAAGTTTAGCGATAGTTGTAGTTTTACCTACACCATTAACTCCTACAAATAGATAGACAGTAGGATTTGTTTCATTTACTTTTAAATTCGTAGATAGTACTTCACCACTTACATAGATAATAAATAATTCATCTACTATTACTTCTTTTAAAAATTCTGGATCAGTTATCTTTTCATCTTTAACTCTTTTCCTTAACTTTTCCATAAAGTTCATAACAGTATTTACACCTATATCTGCCATTATTAAGATTTCTTCTAATTCTTCAAAATACTCTTCATTAACTTTACTATAACGTTTAGTTAAATCTAAAAGACGAGATGAGAAAGTATTTCTACTTTTAGTAAGTCCTTTATCATAGACTTCTAGACTAACTTTTTCTTCTATAGTTTCTTTTTCTTCTTTTTTTATAAATTTATCTTTTAATTTAGTAAATAAACCCATAATATCACCATCCAGTATTATTTTATCAAGTTTTAATCAGAAAGTAAATTGGATAGTATAGAGTTATAACCTGTTTCTTTCTCAACTATTACTCTATTTTTCTCATTGATAGTTATTATTTTTACTGGTTCATCTATTAAATAAGTCATTTTAACGCCAAAGAAATCTGCGATTGTTTTAATATTGCTGAGTCTTTCGCCATTTCCTCTTACTAAATCTAAGAGAGTTGTATAGGGAATGTGCGTCTCTTTTGATAATTGAAAATAACTTGGGATTTCATTTTGTCTCATTAGTTCATTTAATATTTGTATATTCATAAATACCTCCAGTTAATCTTATTATAATTGCTATTTTTATAAATACAAGAGATTTTAAGAAGTTTACGAAAACTCGTAAATCGATTAGTAGCGAATCTAAAATAGTTACATATAATACTTTGAACTGAAAGGAGGATTTTAGTTTGAAAAAAACAATTATTTATATCGTTGTTATTTTAGTTATTTTCGCTTTGGCTTGTGCTGTGTTATTTAACTTTAATAAGAAGGATAGTAAAGATGGTGAGGAATTAGAGACTGTAAGACTTGCTGAGGTTGCTCATTCTATTTTCTATGCGCCTATGTATGTAGCGATTGAAGAAGGTTACTTTGAAGAAGTGGGAATTGATATTGAACTTAGTCTTGCAAATGGTGCGGATAAAGTAAGTGCTGCTGTTCTATCTGGGGATGCTGATATTGGTTTTGCAGGAAGTGAAGCGACTATTTATGTGTACAATGGTGGTGAGAAAGATTATCTTAAGACTTTCGCTAGATTAACGCAAAAAGATGGTTCATTTATTGTAGCAAGAGAAGATATTAAAGATTTTACTCTTGAAGATTTAGTTGGTAAGACTATAATTGGTGGTAGAGCTGGTGGTATGCCTGAGATGACTCTTGAATGGGCTTTAAGCGATGCTGGAATTGACCCTAAGAGGGATGTTAATATTGATACTTCTGTAGCTTTCTCTGCTATGAGTAGTGCCTTTATTGGAGGGACAGGTGACTTTGTCGCTTTGTTTGAACCTAATGCTTTAGAGTTAGAAAAAGAAGGTTATGGTTATGTTGTAGCAAGTTTAGGTGAACTTGGTGGAGTTGTTCCTTATACTGCTTTCTTTGCTAGAGATAGTTATTTAAATGAGAATAAAGAACTAATTGAAAACTTTGATAAAGCGATTCAAAAGGGAATTGACTTTGTTCATAATAGTTCTGATAAGAAGGTAGCAGAAGCGATAATAGATCAATTTCCTGATACATCAACTGATGATTTAACAAAGATTGTTAAACGTTATAGATCTATTGATGCTTGGCCTGATAATACAGAATTTACTCGTGAAGAATTTGACCACTTACAAGATATTATGATTAATGCAGGAGAATTAGATAGTAAAGTTCCATTTAGTGACTTGATGTATGAAAAATAATATTTTAGAAATTACACATTTATCTAAAAATTATCAAGATAAAAGTGGTGAAATAGAAGCGATTAAAGATATCAATCTAAAAGTGAATGAGGGAGAGTTTATTGTAATAGTAGGACCAAGTGGATGTGGTAAAAGTACACTGTTATCAATACTTGCTAATTTAGAGACTAAATCAGGAGGTAATATTAAGTTTTCTAAAGATAATATAAAGTTAGGTTATATGCTACAAAAAGATAGTTTATTTCCGTGGCTTAATATTTTAGATAACTGTTTATTAGGTCTTAAATTAAAAGGTAAAGTAAGTATGGAAGATAAAGCCTATGTCTTAAAATTACTTGATACTTATGGATTAAGTGAGTTTATTGATAAGTTTCCAAGTAGTTTATCCGGTGGTATGAGACAAAGAGTTGGTTGAATGTTGTTAAGACACAAAAAGAATCAATGTTACATTGATTCTTTACTATATTTTCATTTTATTAAGTCTCAAAGAGTTTAAAACTACTGTTAAACTACTTATAGTCATAGCAATACTTGCAAACATAGGGCTCATACTTATTCCATAATTTTCAAATAATCCAATTGCGATAGGAATCATAAGTAAGTTATAGAAGAAAGCCCAGAATAAGTTCTCTTTAATGATAAGATAAGCTTTTTTACTTATTTTAATAAGGTCTAAAATATTAGAAATATCGTTATTCATAAGAATGACATCAGCTGAATCCATAGCAACATCTGTCCCATCATTAACACTTATGCCAATAGTTGCATTTACTAAAGCAGGAGCATCATTTATGCCATCCCCTACCATTATTACTTTTCTACCTTTAGATACTAAATCTTTAATAGTACTTGCTTTCTTCTTTGGTAAGACATTAGATATTACTTTAGTTATACCTAGCTCTCCTGCAATTATATTGGCAGTTACCTCATTATCACCTGTTAGCATAATTACTTCAATATTATTATCATTAAACCTAGTTATAACATCTTTTATATTAGATCTAACTATATCTTTAACACCTATTAGACCAATAACATTATTATCTTCTATTACATAGATAATACTACAGCCATTATTTATTAAATTGCTATAGTCTTCTTCATGACTATCTTTTATTTTTAAATCTGTTAATAGAGAATTATTTCCTAGATAATAAACTTTGTTATTAATACTTGCTTTTATACCTTTACCATTTAATGTTTTAAAGTCAGTTACTTCTAACTTCTTTTTTACTTTGAAGGCTGTACTTATAGGATGAGATGAATTCTTTTCTATGTTAGATACTATATTAATTAAATCATTATCTTTATAATTAGAGTAATTATAGATCTTAAAGACTTTTAAATTACCAAAGGTTAAAGTTCCTGTTTTATCAAAGACAACTGTATCAATAGTTCTTGCTTTCTCTAAGACTTCACTATTTCTTAAGAATAATCCTTTTTTAGCACATATTCCATTACTTACAACTACAACAAGTGGTACGGCAAGTCCTAAGGCACAAGGACAAGCGACTACTAGGACTGTTACCATATGAATTAAAGATGATTCTAAAGATAGTCCTATAATTAACTGTATAATAAAAGTAAATACAGCTATTAGCAATATTATAGGAACAAAGATACCACTTACTTTATCAGCTATACGTTGTATTTTAGTTTTTGTATTTGTTGATTCTACTACTAGCTTTACTATTTCAGAAATAGTAGAGTCTTTCCCTATTTTTTTAGCAGTATATTCAATATACCCATCATAACTAACAGAACCAGCAATTACACTTGATCCTTCCTCTTTTAAAACTGGTACACTTTCTCCTGTAATAAAGCTTTCATTAACATAGGTTTTTCCTTTAGTAACAATACCATCAACAGCAATTTTTTCACCTGTTTTACAAATTAAAGTATCCCCTACTTCTACTTCATCTATAGTTACTTTTAATTCCTTATCATTCTTTTTTACAATAGCATACTTTGGAGTTATCCCCACTAACTTTCTAATAGCATCTTTAGTTTTATCTTTACTAGAGTCTTCTAGTATACGTCCTAATTTAATGAAATAAATTACCATACAAGCAGATTCAAAATATAAATTATGTAAGTAACTATTATCTCCATTTATAATATTTATATAACTATAAAGACTATAAACAAAACTAAAGATAACACTAAACATTACTAAAGTATCCATATTAGGCATTTTATGGAATAAATTTATTATTCCACTTTTTATAATATCTAGTCCATAAATTAAGTATACTAAAGTCAATATCAGTAAAGTTGTAGATAAAATAAAGGGATAATGATGGTTAAGGTATGGTATACTTGGTAAATTTATCATATGTCCCATAGATATATACATTATAAAGATAATAAGCAATCCTAATGCTATTAGTTTTATCTTATCTGTTTTTTTAGTTACTTTATCTTCTATTCCAACAAATTCTCCTAAACTAGTAAATCCTGCTTCTTTAATAAATCTTTCTATATCTTTAATATTAATATTCTCATAATTAATAGTAGCGATTGATAAGACTAAATTAACATTAGCATTTATTATTCCTTCTTGTTTATTAAGATATTTTTCAAGCCCTGATGAACAGGCACTACAAGTCATTCCACCTATTTTTAAAACTATTTTTTTCATATTTACTCCTCCTTTACTTTTAATATTCTTAAAGCATTAATGATAGCGATAACAGAAACACCAACGTCTGCAAATACTGCTGCCCACATAGAAACAAGACCCATGACACTTAATATCAAAACCAGTATTTTAACAGTGATAGAAAAAACAATATTCTCTTTTACTATTTGCATGGTCTTTTTACTTATTTTAATAGCACTTGCAAGTTTAGATGGTTCATCTGTCATAATGACAATATCTGCTGCTTCTATTGCAGCATCACTACCAAGGCCTCCCATGGCAACACCTATATCTGATAAGGCTAGAACTGGGGCATCATTAATACCATCACCAATAAAAACTAGTTTACCACTTTCACTTTTTTCTTTCATTAAAGACTCTACTTTTTTAACTTTATCTTGAGGAAGTAGTTCAGCATAGTATTTATCTAACTTTAATTCTTTTGAGACATTTTTACTAATTTCTTCTCTATCTCCTGTTAACATTACTATTTTCTTAACATTATTTTTTCTAAATTCTTTAACTGCTTTATAAGCATCTTCTTTTATCTTATCAGAGATTATAATAGTACCAGCGAAAGTTTTATCAATAGCAATATAAATGACTGTTCCAATATCGTTACTCTTAATATAGTCAATATTATACTCTATCATTAACTTTTCATTACCTACTAGAACTTCTTTAGACTCTACTTTAGCGATTATCCCTTTACCTTTAAGTTCTTTTGTTTTCGTAACTTGCTTTTCATTTATAGCTTTACCATAAGCTTCTTTTATAGATAAGGCAATTGGGTGATTAGAATAGCTTTCGGCATAACTTGTATATCTTAATAAATCTTCTTTAGAATATCCTATAGGATTAACTTTTTGAACTTCAAAGATACCTTCGGTTAGAGTTCCTGTTTTATCACATACAACTATTTCCGTGTTGGCAAGGGCTTCTAGATAGTTACTACCCTTTACTAAAACTCCTATTCTAGATGACGCACCTATTCCTGCAAAGAAACTTAGAGGTATTGATATTACTAAAGCACAAGGACATGAAACAACTAAGAATGATAAGGCTCTATAAAGCCAAGTCTTAAAGTTAGTATCTGTTAATAATGGAGGGATTAAGGCTAGAAGTATTGCAATTATTACGACTATAGGAGTGTAATATTTAGCAAATTTACTGATAAAGTTTTCTGATTTAGATTTTCTACTACTAGCATTTTCTACTAAGTCTAAGATTTTACTGACAGTAGATTCACCAAACTCTTTAGTTACTTTAACTTTTAATATTCCTTCATTATTAATACAACCGCTTAATACCTCATCATTAACACTTACACTTTTTGGAACTGCTTCTCCTGTAAGGGCAAGAGTATTAAGAGTAGATGAACCTTCTACGACAATACCATCTAAAGGTATCTTTTCACCTGGTTTTATTAAGATAATATCCCCAACTTTAACTTTATTAGGGTCAACTCTTTCAGTCTTTTTATCACGATAAAGATTAGCATAGTCAGGTCTTATATCCATAAGTGATGCCACACTCTTTCTTGATTTATCAACAGCATAACTTTGGAATAATTCTCCTACTTGATAAAATAGCATTACAGCGACTGCTTCAGGAAACTCACTAATAAAAAAGGCTCCAAGGGTGGCAATAGTCATTAAGAAGTTTTCATCAAAGACTTTTCCTCTTGTAATGTTTCTTATGGCTTTTAAGATGATATCATAACCTACTATGAGATAAGAGATTATAAATAAAATGTTATTAATAATAGTATTATCTAGTTTTAGGATGAATGCTATTACTAGTAAGATAAAAGATATAATAATTCTAATTAACTTTTTCTTCATCTTTTTAGTCATTATTAAACCTCCTCGATACTGACATCAGGTTCTTCTCTTTTTATTGTTTTCTTAATTTGTTTTAAGGCACTATTTAAGTTATCTTCATTACAACTAAAAGTAAGTCTTTCCATCATAAAACTAATAGAAACATTTTCTATTAAGTCAATCTTTCTTAGTGACTCTTCTAGTTCATTAGCACAGACAGCACAATCTAATCCTTCTATTTTAAATTTATAATCTTTCATATTATTCCTTCTTTCTATCCTTTATGATTAATATGTTCTAGTCCTATTTCAAATAGTTTAACAATATGGTCATCATCTAAAGTGTAATATACTTCTTTACCACTTCTTCGACATTTAACAATTCCACTTCTTCTAAGGGTTGCTAATTGATGAGAAACATTTGATTTAGTCATGTTTAAGACATTAGCAAGGTCACAGACACACATTTCATCTTGGTCTAAGGCAAAGAGTATTCTACATCTTGTTGTATCTCCTATTAGTTTGAACAAGTCTGCTAGATGATTAAATGTGTTTTCACTTGGCATTTTGTTTAACACTTTATCCACTGCTTCCTTATGAATAATATTACAATCACAGGAAAATTCATTACGAGACATATCATCACATCCTATTAATATTATATGTTTATGGTTGAACATTTACTCAACTATTTACATTATAGTTGAATAGTTGTTCAATTGTCAAGGCTATTTAGACTATTTTCTTGCATGTCTTATTAGAGAGTGATACAATTCTTTAAACAGAGGTGAATTTATGAAGCGATATAAACAAAGTGAAATAGAAGAAATTGCAACTATTCTTAAAAATGATGGTGTTATTAGTGTTCCTACTGATACTGTTTATGGAATATGTGCGAGGATTAATTCTAGTAAGGCTTATAATAATCTCGTAAAAGTTAAAAATCGTCCTTCTACTAAGTCTTTTTCTGTTCTTTGTAAAGATTTAGAACAAATTGAAAGTATTGCTACTCTTGATGATAAGGCTCTTAAATTAATTAAAGCTTTTATGCCTGGTCCTCTTACTTTAGTATTAAATAAAAAACCTGAGACATTTTCATATATTAATAATGCTGGTACAAGAGAAACAGATGAGGTTGCGGTTAGGATGATTCCATCTGAATTCTTAAATGAATTAATTGATAAAGTTGGAAGTCCTTTATTTTTAACGAGTGCTAATAAATCGGGAATGGATGTATGTAGAAGTTTAGATGAAATAGAAGAAGAATGCCCTACTCTTGATGGAATGGTTGAAGGCTATGTTTCTTTTGGAGAAGCTAGTACTATAGTTGACCTTACTCTTGATGATATAAAGATCCAAAGACAAGGACCTATTAGTGAAGATGAGATTATGAAAGTTCTTAAAAGATAACATTTATTAAGTATTAAATCACTTCTCTTTTTAATATAGATTAATGAGGAGTGATTTTTTATGTGTTCTTATAAAGTGTTAGAAGAATATGATAAATCTATTAGTGATGATGAGTTAAAAAAAATTATTAATGATAAATTATATAGAATTATTACTACTCTTGAGATGAATTTAGAATGAAAGATACTTTTAGGGTTGCAATTTATTTAAGACTTTCTATTGAAGATAAAGATAAATTAAATAGAACAGACGATAGTGAATCCATTAAAAATCAAAGACATATGTTAATGGAAGTTGTTAATAATAATCCTAATTATAATTTAATTGGTGAATACTGTGATGAAGATTTATCTGGGGCAGGTACTTTTAGACCAGAGTTTGAAAGATTAATTAAAGATTGTGAAAATGGTAAGATTGATATTGTTTTATGTAAGAGTCAGTCTAGGTTTTCTCGTGATATGGAGATTGTAGAGAGATATATTAATAATAAGTTTAAAGAGTGGAATGTTAGATTTATTAGTTTATCTGATAATGCTGATACAGGAAATCCTGGTAATAAGAAGTCTAGACAGATTAATGGTCTTGTTAATGAATGGTATTTAGAGGATGTTTCTAATAATATTAGAAGTGCTTTTAATTCTAAGATGAAACAAGGTGAGTTTATCTCCCCTTTCGCACCTTTTGGTTATTTAGTAAATAGTAGTGATAATAATAAATTAGTTGTTGATAAAGTGGCAAGTTTAGTAGTTAAAGATATTTTTAATTTATATTTAAAGGGGTATGGCTACTCTTCTATTGCAAAATACTTAAATGACAAAAATATACCTAGTCCATCACTTCATAAATATAGACAAGGTATTAAGTTAAATGTTGTTAGTAATAAAAAAAGAGATGAAATTAAATGGAATAGTAATGCTATTAAGACAATACTTAAAAATGAAGTTTATTTAGGTAAACTTGTACAAGGTAAAAGGACTACTGTTAGTTATAAGAATCATCATATTATTAATAAAGATAAAAGTTTATGGATAAGTTATCCTAATACTCATGAAGCGATTATTGATAAAGAAACTTTTGATAAAGTACAAAGGGAGATGAAAAATAGGACTAAACCTAGAAGCAGTAACACTGTTCATTTGTTTTCTGGTAAAGTTTTTTGTTTATGTTGTGAGCATTATTTAAGAAAGAAAAACTCTTCAAGGTATGAGTATTTAGTATGTTCTAATAATACTATCTGCTCTAATAAGTCTTCTATTAGATATGATTTGTTAGAAAGTATTGTTTTAGACTTGGTTAATAAACTATTAGACGAATTTTATGATGAAGAGTTATTAAAAGATAAAGTAAATAAGAAATATAACGAAGTGTATAAAGAAAAGATAGAATCTTTAGAAAGTGAGTTAGTTAATATTAATAGAAAAATAGATGAATCTAAAAACTATTTACAAAGTCTTTATGAAGATAAGGTAAATGATGTTATTTCTCTAGAGATGTTTAAGACTTTAGTAAGTAGTTATCAAGATAATAAGGATAGATATTCTAAACAATTAGATGATGTTAATAAAAAGATTAATGTTTATAAAGAAAATATTAAAATTTTTGATGAGAAAATAATATCTAAATATAAAAAACTAGATAATCTTAATAGAGTTATTATTAATGAGTTTATAGATAAGATTTATGTAGGTAAAGTTAAAGATAATATTAGAAATATAAAAATTAAGTGGAATTTTTGAAGAAAAAAATAGTTTAACTGCATATTATATTAATAGAGATGGTAAAAAGGAAACGTGATAGATGTCACGTTTTTTAGTTGTATTTAGTTAATGTTTTTCACTAGTTATATGAAAATACTAAGGAACTTGGCTACAACTAGTTATAACTAAAACAATTACTATTTTGAAGAAAGGAAGGGATATTTAAGAAGGTAAGTAAATTAATTAAAAAAGAGAAAGTTTTTGAGTTGTCTAGTATTACTAGACAACTATAATTAAATCGTCTGGCAGTAAATATTGTAACACTGCTGTTGTTGATATTAAAGATATATTTATGGTTATTGAATTAATATTTAGTTTTAAGCTGTTAGTATGATTATAAAGAAAAGGAAGGAATTATATATGAATCAAGATAAAATGCATATTGTAAATAAGTTATTTAACAATGAAACAATTAGAACTGTTTGGGATAATGAAAAAGAAACATATTATATTAGTGTAGTTGATATAGTTAGAGTATTGACAGACAGTACTAATCCGCAAACTTATTGGAGAGTTTTAAAAAAACGTCTTAAAGATGAAGGAAATGAAACCGTTACAAATTGTAACGCTTTAAAATTAAAATCTAAAGATGGGAAGTATCGTTTAACTGATGTTGTTGACATTGAAGGTATGTTTAGGATTATTGAATCAATACCTAGTAAAAATGCTGAATCTATAAAAGGATGGCTTGCTAAACTTGGTAGTGAAAGAATTAATGAAACTTTTGATCCTTCTCTTGCTGTTCAAAGGGCAATAGATACTTATAGAGCTAAAGGGTATGATGAAGATTGGATTATTAAAAGAATTAAAGGTATTCAGGATAGAAAGAAACTTACTGAAGTATGGAAAGATAATGGTGTTGACAGTAATGTAGAATATGCAATACTTACTAACGATATTTATAAAGAATGGTCTGGTATGACTGCTAAAGAATACAAAGAATTTAAAGGCCTTAGAAAAGAGTCTTTAAGAGATAATATGAGTGACATAGAAGTGTTACTTGCAGATATAGGTGAGATTACTACTCGTGAACTTGCTAAGAAGCATAAACCTTATGGACTAAATGAAAACAGAAAGATTGCTAAAGCAGGAGGCGAAGTTGCTAGTAATACGAGAAAAAATATAGAAGAAAAACTTGGAGAGAATGTTATTAGTAAAAATAATAATCTTAATTATCAATATATAGATGATAATAAAAAGCTAGATTGTACTGTGTCTTAACAATATTCAAACAGTTGCTCTAATCAGGACACTTGCTACTAAACCTGATATATTACTTTTAGATGAACCATTTTCAGCTTTGGATGCAATGACTAGAGTAATGCTTGCAGATGATGTTTATAAGATGGTTAAAGACTTAGGTAAAACTGCTATTATGGTTACGCACGATTTGTCGGAAGCTTTGAGCGTCGGTGATAAAGTAGTTGTACTTACGAAAAGACCTTGTGTTGTTAAAAAAATCTATGATATTAATTATAAGAATCGCTCTACTCCATTTAATAATAGAAAAGAAAAAGAATTTAATTACTATTATGAAAAGATATGGAGAGATTTAGATGTCAAACTATAGTGAGGAACATAAAGAATTTCTTAAAAAGAAGAAAAAAGAGAAAATTATTGTTATTAGTTTTCAAATATTAATATTACTAGTGTTCATTTTAGGATGGGAACTATTAGCAAGATTTAATCTTATTAATACTTTTCTTTTATCTAGTCCTAGTCTAGTACTTAAAACTTTAGGAAGTCTATTCACTAATAATAATTTATTAGTACATATAGGTATTACTTTATATGAGACTGTAGTTAGCTTTTTAGTAGTTACAATTACTTCCTTGTTAGTCTCTACTCTATTTTGGTTTTCTAAGAGGTTAGCAAAGATACTTGATCCTTATTTAACTGTTTTAAATTCGCTACCTAAAGTGGCTCTTGGACCTTTAATTATTAT
>CALVPN010000026.1 GCA_944351375.1 uncultured Bacilli bacterium
GTTGTTACTTTCTTAATAATATTATCAAAGACATTCATAACTTCTTCATCAGTTAAAGTTCTATTACTATCCATAAACGTTAAGTTATAGGCAATAGATTTTTTATCATTATCAAGTTTTTCATAAACATCAAACACCTTAATGTCGCTAAGTAATCTTCCTCCTGCTTTTTTAATAACTGTTTCTACTTCACTTGATGGCATAGTCTTAGGAACAATGAATGCTACATCTTTAACGATTGTTGGATATTTTGATGCTTCTTTATATTTTAATGGTTTAACTTTAGTCATTAAAGCATTTAAAGATAACTCACATACATATACTTCATCTTTACATACTTTAGGATGAACTCTACCCATAATACCTATTCTTTTACGGTCAAGTAAAATATCTGCAGAAATTCCTGGATGTAAGTCTGAGACATTACTTTTAACAAAACTATAACGATTTTTAAAGCCTAGATAATCAAGAATACTTTCTACAATTCCTTTCATTAGATAGAAGTCTACTTTCATAGAACCTTTCCAAGAATTAGTAATATAATTACCTTTCATTAAGAATGCTATCTTAGATTCTTCATTATAAGCTTTATCGTAAGTTTTAGCGATTTCATAGATATTTATATCTTCAACTTTACGAGCTTTATTATAATTATAAACATTCATTAATGATGGAATTAAACTTGTTCTAACAACACTCTTATCAACACTCATAGGATTAGGTAAAGTAATTCTTTCTTTTCCTTCATAATCAAAGCTAGAAGCCATTGAAGGTGATACTAAAGTATAAGTTTTAACTTCATTAAGTCCTAAACTTCTAAGACGTTTAGATATAGCTTTACGGTATTTAACATCTCCTACATACTCACCTCTTTTTACTTCAATATTAGGAAGAGTTCCTTTTATATTTTGATAACCATAAAGCCTACCAATTTCTTCTGCTATATCATTAACATTAGAATCAATATCTAGTCTTCTACTAGGAATAGTTACAGTAAATTTACCATCTTTAATAGTATATGGAAAGTCTAGTCTTTCTAACTCATGTTTCATATCTTCTTCATCTATTTTAAGTCCTAGCATTTTATCTACTTCAATAGGATAGAATTCTACTACTTTAGGAGTCTTATCTATTTCATCATGCATAACAGTTCCAGAAAGAACGGTTGCATTAGCATATTTTTCTAATAAGTGACAGGCTCTATTGATAGCCATATTAGTGTATTCATAACTTAGTCCTTTACCATATCTTATACTAGCTTCGCTTCTAAGGTCTAAATGAGATGCAGTATATCTAATACTAACAGGATCAAAGATAGCTGCTTCTATCAAGATATTTTTTGTAGTATCTTCAACTTCTGTAGTAAGTCCTCCCATAACACCTGCAACACAAATAGCGTCACTACCATTACTAATAACAATATCACTGTTTTTTAAAGTTCTTTCCTTACCATCTAAAGTAGTAATTAACTCATTATCTTTAGCATCTCTAACTAATATTTTATCGCCTAGAGAATCTTTATCAAAGAAATGAAGTGGTTGACCAAACTCTAACATAACATAATTAGAAATATCAACAACATTGTTTATTGGTCTCATACCTACTGATAATAATCTTCTTTTAATAAAATCAGGTGACTCTTTAATTTCAACATTAGTAACCATTTTTGCTAAGTAATAAGGACATTTAGGTGTATCAACTTCTAGTTTAAAATGATTATTAACGTTATCCTTATCTTCACTATAAGATAAATCAGGTAGTTTTACTTTTCTATTTAATATTGCAGAGATTTCATAAGCAAAACCAATATGATAGTAACAGTCATTATTACGATGTTTATGAATATCTAACTCATATAAAGTATCTTCTAACCCTAAATATACAAGAGGATCTTTTCCTACAGGAGCATTTTCATTTAACTCTTCAATACCTTTAGCATAAGTCTTATCAGTTTTCTCTTCAAGACCCAATTCATATAAAGCACAAATCATACCATTAGATTCTACTCCTCTAATCTTACTTGATTTAATAGCAAAGTCTCCTGGTAAGACAGCCCCTGGTAATGCTACTATTACTTTAAGTCCTTCTCTTACATTAGGAGCCCCACAGACTATTTGTTGTTGTTCCTCTTTACCAATATCTACCTGACATAAATGTAAATGGTCACTATCTGGATGGTCTATACAACTAACAACTTTACCTATTACTAAATTATCTATTTTATTAGTAATAACTTTTTCAATATTAATACCAGATTCTGTTATTTTAACTGCTAACTCTTCTAAATCTTGATCACTTATATCAATATAATCTTTTACCCATTCTAAATTAATCATTACTACTAATCTCCCCTCTATCAAAATTATTAACTTCTCTTAAGTCTGTATTATAGAAAACTCTTAAGTCATTAATACCATATTTAAGCATAGCAACTCTCTCTGCTCCAAAACCAAAGGCAAACCCTGACCAAACACTTGGATCAAATCCACTCATTCTAAGAACATCTGGGTGAACTACCCCTGCACCACAGATAGTAATAAATCCTGTATTTTTACAAATATTACAGCCATCGCCTTTACAATTAAAACAGCTAATATCTACTTCAACTGATGGTTCTGTAAACTGATAATAACTTGGTCTTAGTCTTACTTCAACACTATCACCAAATAACTTTTTAAATACAACTTCAAAAGTACCTTTTAAGTCAGATAATGATATATCTTTATCTACAAGTAATCCTTCTATTTGCATAAATTGATGAGAATGAGTCGCATCATCATCATCTCTTCTATAAGTCTTACCAGGACAAATAACTCTAACTGGCTTCTTACCTTCTGCTTTTAACATTGTTCTAACTTGAACTGGTGAAGTTTGACTTCTAAGTAATATCTCTTCTCCTTCAATATAGAATGTATCTTGAGCATCTCTTGCAGGATGTCCTTTAGGTATATTTAACATTTCAAAATTATATTTATCTTCCTCAACTTCAGGTCCATCTACTACATCATAACCCATAGACATAAAGATTTCTTCTACTTCTTCTATTAATTTCTCTAAGATATTAGGAGAACCTATACTAACTTTAGTAGAAGGTAAACTAATATCAATAGATTCACTTTCTAACTTTTTATTTAACTCATCATTTTCAAATTTCTCTTTCAATGCATTATACTTTTCATTAAAGTAAGTTCTTAGTGAATTAACTTCCATTCCAAACTCTTTTTTCTTATCATTAGGAACATCTTTAATCTTACTATTAAGTTCTGTAATAATACCTTTCTTACTTAAATATTTAATATGTAGTTCATTTAACTCTTTTAAGTCTTTAACACTTTCTAAATCTTTCTCAATTCCTTTTTTGATATCTTCAATATTCATAAACATCACCTTCCTAAAATAAAAAATAACTATAACTTAAGGGCGTTAAACTAACACTGTACCACCTTAATTTATAGTTATTGTAACTAACTCATTAATCTTAACGCGATAAACGCCTATAATTTTGTTATAGGAACTCCTAAGACGAATTCATAAACTATTCTTATCTATTTTCACCTACCATAGACTCTCTAAAAAAGAAATCGTTTACTACTACTTCTTAATCACAGTCATTTCAAGAATTACTATATCATATTTAAAAGTTAATTGTAAATAGAAAACATTACTTTTTATTAGGTGAATACTTCTTTTCTAATGATAGAACTTTCTCTCTTCTTTTTTTCATTTCCTCAACAAATGTTTCATTACAAGGACTATCGAAATTTTTGGTAAGCATAATTCTTTTTAAATCTCCCATATAATAACCATAATTACTGGTATATCTTTCAGCATTATATAACTGTCTTATTAAAATTTTAACATCATTAATACTTCTAGTATCATTAGCTATTTCAAGACCTGTAAGTACTCTTTTATAATTATCAAAAGCTAAATCTTCACTTTCAAATCCTTTTTTAATCAAATTTCTAAAATTATTATAACGAGGAATAAAAACACCTAATGATGAGTATGCCAATAATGAACCTTTAAAAGAAAAACTATGCCAATATTTTAAGCTATCTATACCTTCATAAACATCCACACTAACCCCTCGTAATAAGTAATCATAATCTATATAAGAAAAGCTACCTTCATAAGCTATCTTTTCTTCGATAAGTTTTTCTCTATATATTTTCATTTCTAAAGGATAATAAAAATCTTTTCTATTCTTGACACTACTAAAACCTAACATTTTATCCCCCCCTTTATAAGCAATGTATATTATACTAAACAAACAGTTAAAAGTAAAGAAAATTTAAATTAGTTTGACTGTTTTACAATCATACTCACTATCACTATGGGTAATAAAAACAATTTGTCCTTTACTATTTTTAAACATATTTATAATCTCATTAATTATTCTATTGTTTAAAAAGCTATCTAAATTATCTATTATTAAGACTTTTTCTTCTTCGATAGATTTTAATATAAAAGGTATAAGAGCAAAGATTAATCTATTACTTAAAGATTCATCTCCATAATCTATTATATAGTTTTTATCATCTAAATTATGCTTAAATTTAGTACTGTATCCTATCCCATTTCCTAGCATAATACTTTTAACATTATAATCTATTATATTAACATTAATCTTTTTATAAAGGTCTAAGACATAAGGTTTTAATTTATTATTAATATCTTTACTATATAATTTAAAAGCAGGTTCAATTATACTATTTACATCTAAACAAACACCAATAGTTAATGTTAAGAATGTATACACTTCTTTTAAAATAGCATAATCTTTAGCATAACTTAAAAAGAGTCTATTATCTAAAACTACTTTAGAAATATCTTTTAATTTCTTATCATTAAAAGTATAACTTTTATTTATTCTTTCAAAGATAATATTCTCTTCTTTTTCATCATAATAATATAAATATTCCCTACTTATTTGTTTTTTATCAAGAGTAAAACCGTAGATATATTTAGTATTATTTTTAAGAAAAGTTATCTTAAAACTACTATGTTTATCGTTATACATGTATGTATTTAAATAGTTTTCATTATTTCTTAGAAATAAACTAACAGCATTTAGTATCTTTAATAGATTAGTTTTCCCACTATTACTAGGACCATTTATATTAACAATATTACTATTCATATCAAAAGTGATTTTATCTTTAAATGAAAAAAGATTTTCTATTTCTAATTCTATAATCATAAATATCTCTCCTAAAATTAAAATAGTGCCTTAGCACTATTATACAGTCATTAATTCTTTTTCTTTATCTTTATAGATATTATCTATATCTTTATTATACTCATTAACTAAATCTTGAACATCCTTCATCATACCTTTTTCTTCATCTTCAGGTAGTTCCATCTTCTCTATCTTTTCATTAGCTTCATGTCTAATATTTCTAATAGATACTTTAGCATCCTCTGCCATGGCTTTAACTTGTTTAGTCAACTCACGTCTTCGCTCTTCTGTTAAAGCAGGTATAACTATTCTAATAGTCTCTCCATCATTAGATGGATTAAATCCTAAATTAGCAGCGATTATTGCTTTCTCAATATTACCTAAGCATCCTTTATCAAAAGGTTTAATTAATAACTGAGTCGCTTCAGGAACTGATATAGTTGCAAGACTTTTAAGTGGAGTCATAGATCCATAATAATCTACCATAACACCATCTAAGCTTGAAGGGTTAGCACGTCCTGCTCTAACTGTAGTAAAACGTTTCTCTAAGTTAGCAAGAGTTCCTTTCATTTTAGTTTCAATTTCATTTATAAATTCACTATTCATAACTTTTCTCTCCTTAACTAAATTTTACTATAAATATTACAAAATATCAATTATATTAAATTACTTCTTTTATAAGTACTTACTTTAGAATCTAAATATATATCAACTATTCCTTTATTAACACCTTTGACAAAGCCTAATCCATTAATACATATATCTTCATCATAACCCATCTCATAAGTTCTTTTCTGTAAGTCTTTTAAATTATCATGCTTGCTAGATATTCTTCTAATCTTTAAATCATTAGACATATAGAAAGTAAAACTATTTCTTTCTCCTTCTACATAATCTATTCTAAAGAAGTTATCTACTATTACACTTTGTCCTTTTCTAAGTTGAAAGGTTTTAGGCTTAATCTCTTTTTTAGGACTTATTCTCTTAAAATCTTCATCACTAATATAATTAACTATACTACCACTATCAACTAGTCCTGGAGTATCTATAAGAGTTAAATACTCATTAATTTCTATTTCAACTGTATTTAGTGTAGTAGAAGGAAGTGGTGATATAGTAAGTTCTCTATCACTAGTAGAATAGTTCTTTAATAGTTTATTTATTAAAGTACTCTTACCAGCATTAGTATGACCTACTACATAAACATTATTAGTAGTCTGATATAATTTAATTTGTTTTAAAAGATAATCTATATTATAGTTTTTCTCACTACTTATAACTATTACTTTATCAAAGATATTATTATCTTTAAAATACTCTATTAACTTATCATCATTTACTGATTTAGGTAGAACATCTCTTTTATTTAAAACTAAAATCATCTTATTAGGAATAATATCTCTTATTTTATTAATATCTTCTTCTATATTAAGTAAATCTGCTATATAAAGTACTAAATCTTTAGTCTCTCCTACACCTTTAAGTATCTCTAAATACTCATCATTACTTTTAGTAACTACTTGATATTCTCCATAGTTTTTAATCCTAAAGCATCTTTGACAATAGTCTTTTTCTAAGCTAGTTGTATATCCTTCTCCTAAAACATTTTCGTCTTGAAGTTTAACTCCACATCCAAGACAGTATTTCTCACTATTCATAATAATTTCCTTTCTTGAAAAGATTATTTTTATTATATTTAGCCATAATCTTCTCTTCTAAATATCTATTAATATTAGTAATCTTTAAGTCTTTAATCGCTAGAGGATCTACAAATATTTTAGTTATTTTACCTTTATAGCCATATGCCATATCTGTAATAAATTGATCTCCTATAATAGCGATTTGTTTAGACTCTAAATTATATTTAGATTTAATTTTCTTAAGAGTTCTAATAGTAGGTTTAAGAGCAAAGGGATAGAAATCTACTTTTAAGTCTTTACCAAAAGTAGAAACCCTTTTCTTAGGACTATTAGAAACTATAACTACTAAAAAGGCTTTCTTTAATTTATTAATTAAATCTTTAACACTACTCTCTACTTTAGTAGAATCGATTAAAGCTAGGGTATTATCTAAGTCGAATATTAAACATTTAATACCTTTTTTCTTTAACTTATCATAATTAATAGCAAAGATATTCTTCTTATAAATATCTGGTAAATATTTCATAGTCTTACTCCTTTATATTAGTATATACTATCTTCTAAAATAATTCTAGTTGTTAACTTTCTGTCTTATTAGCATATCATTAGAGGTTATAGCACTAAATTTATATCCATTACTATAAGCATAATCTATAATAGCACTTAAAGCATCTCTTGTATATGTTTTAGTATCGTGCATTAAGATAACATTATACTTATCATGAGATAAACTACTAGTAACACTATTATATAGTTTACGTTCATTCATTGCAAATGATGAATCACCACTTTCAATATTCCAATCATAATATTGATAACCTCTATTCATAACTTCTTCAGTAAGTGTACTCATAATTCCTTCACTATACTTTCTAGAAATAGTATTACTAGAACCTCCTGGAAATCTAATTAAATTAGTCTCAACTCCTGTCAAATTATAAATTCTTTGTTTAACTAACTCTAAATCATTAAAATAATTATCAACTGATGCATAAATAATGTCATATTTATGACTTGCTGTATGTATACCAATAGAATGCCCTTCATCAACAATTCTTTTAATTAATTCATCACTACCATTATTAGTAACAAAGAAAGTTGCTTTTACACCCTTTTCTTTTAAAACATCTAAAATTACATCAGTAGTACCATCTCTTGGACCATCATCAAATGTTAAGTAAATTGTATTAGGTTCTAAGTCCTTTCTAACTTTTACTTTTCTTGTAATAAGGCTTTCATTATTTCCCTTATCTTTTACCTTATATTTAACTTCATAATCCCCCACTTTAGAAGTATCTATATTATTAGTAATGTCTATATTGTTAGTAATTTCTGAATCACAATTATCAGTTGCAGTAGCACCTTCTTCTACATAAGATTCATTAAGAGGTAAGAAGACAGTAGTAGAACCATTTAAAGTAATAGTAGGCTTCTCATCATCTTTTTCTTTTAAATTTCTAGTTACAACACTCTTATTATTAGAACTATCTTTTACTTTATAAACAATTTTATCTTTATCTTTAGTCACTTCTACTTTATCTGTAATATCTCCATCAACGTTATCATAGGCTTTATAACCAGCTTCTTCATATTTACCATTAGGACAATAATACTCAGTCTTATTTCCATTTAATATTATTTCTGGTGCACTTAAATCTTTAACTATAATAGTTCTTTTTACTTCATAAGTATATAAGTTATTTTTATAAATATATTTAATTTCATAAGTACCTTTTTTAGAAGTATTAACATTATTAATTATTTTAATCTTCTTTTTTTCTTTTTCATTTAAAAAGTTAGTTTCAATTCCCTTATCTTCATATTTAGAATTTATATTGACAGTAACTTTACTATCACCTTTTAAATATATTTTAGGTACAAATAAAAAAAGAAGAAATAAAAGCAAAAAAACACTACATAAAACAATATTTAAAAACATATTACTTTTAACATTTCTTCTTTTTTTTATTTTCATAATGTCACTCCTAATACTAGTATATCAAGTTATTAATAATTTCACTAGTATTATTAACTAAAATCTACATCATTATACTTATTATTTTTAATAAACTCTCTAAGTATTTTAGTTAATGCCCTTTTTTCAATACGAGATACATAACTTCTAGAGATATTTAGTTTATCTGCAATCATTTTTTGAGTCCATAAATCATTACCATCTAAACCGTATCTTTTAACAATAATTTCCCTTTCTCTTTTAGTTAAGACTTTTAAGTAAGAATTAAGTAGTTTTACATTATCTTTTAAATTAATCTCTTCTATAAAATCAGGTCGTGGGGCTTTTATAACATCAAGGATTGATATTTCATTTCCTTCTTTATCAAAACCAACAGGTTCATTTAAAGAAATATTTTTATTATTTTTGTTGTTAGCACGAAAATACATCAGGATTTCATTTTGAATACATTTAGCACAATAAGTAGTAAGACGATTCCCTTTATTAGGAACAAAGGTATCTACACCTTTAATAAGACCAATAGTACCAACACTAATAAGATCATCTTGATCAACGTTTTTATAATCGAACTTTTTAACAATATGAGCGACTAATCTAAGATTATGTTCTATTAGTTTATTACGAGCTTCCTTATCTCCTTCTCCCATCTTTTTAATACATTCTTCTTCATCTTCTTTTGATAGTGGTTCTTTAAAGACTTGATTAGAGTAACTTGCTGTAAAAGTAAAGAAACCTCTTAGACTATCAAATAAATTAAACAACATTTTTATCACCTAATAAATAATATGTCAAAAAAAAGGAGTTAGAATATCTAAGTCCTTTATTACCATAAATTACCAGTTAAAATTATCTCTTGTTCGATTGTTATATAAATTACAGTATGATACTATATACATAGGAACATTTGATATGAGTGTCGTACCTCCAGAAAGGAGGTAGAAGAAAATGAAGTTAAAAACATTTATTATAAAAACATTAAAACAACTTTCAATTCTTCTAATTAGTCTTGCTTTACTAATACTTGCCATTAAAATATAAATAGCGACACTCTAATCAACATTTGAGAAGAGTGTCAAGTTCAAAACTTATGGAGGAGACATTCGCTCGGAAATCAAATGTTCCTCTTTTTTAGTTTATGCAAATTTCTTTGACATATTAATAATATCATAAATGTTATGTTTATGCAAGTATCTAGCATATATCTTTCCAGTCAAATAAATTCTACAAATGTATTGGATTAAAGTCAACATCTAAATTAACTTTATTTATAGTAGCATAATACTCAACTAGCTTTTCTAAAACTTCATGAATATTATCTTGATACTGATATTTTAATATTAATTGGTAGTAATAAATGTTCTGCTTTTTAAAGATAGATGCTGGACTAGGTCCTAGGATAATGGTCTTATCTAGATATTTATGACAGACTTTCTCACACTTCTTCGCTTCTACTAAGGCTAACTTACTATCTTTACTAGAGATATTTAAGGATACAAGATAATAGTAAGGAGGATATTTCATTAACTTTCTTACTTTCATCTCTTCTTTATAAAAAGACTTATAATCATTTTCTTTTGCATTTATAATTG
This sequence comes from uncultured Bacilli bacterium, assembly GCA_944351375.1. Classification (GTDB taxonomy): domain Bacteria; phylum Bacillota_I; class Bacilli_A; order RF39; family UBA660; genus Onthousia. The sequence goes on from CALVPN010000026.1 coordinate 10,387, forward strand.
CATAATTCTCTTCATTAAAGGTCTGAAAAATAACTTTACCAGATTTGTCACTTCTTCCTGCTCTTCCTGCCACTTGACTAAGAAGATCAAAAGTTTTCTCACTACTTCTAAAATCAGGTAACATTAGCGAGGTATCAGCATTTATTACTCCTACCAAAGTTACATTAGGAAAGTCAAGGCCCTTTGCAACCATTTGAGTACCTAATAATATATTAGCATCTCCCTTACTAAAAGTATCTACTATTTTTTTATGAGCACCTTTCTTACTAGTAGTATCAACATCCATTCTAAGGACTCGAGCCTTAGGTAATATTTCTTTTAATTCTTCTTCTATTTTCTCAGTACCAACTCCTAAGTCTTTTAAAGATTTCTCATGACACTTAGGACAGGTAACTTCATACTTAGTGGCATGACCACAATAATGGCATCTTAAGATATTACTACTTTTATGATATGTAAGAGTTATATCACAATTAGGACATTTAACTGTCTCGCCACAATTAGAACAAGTAACAAATGATGAATAACCACGTCTATTTAATAGAAGTATTACTTGTTCACCTTTTTCAATAGTTTTATTAATTTCATCTATTAAAGGAAGAGAGAAGTGTCCTTTAGACCTACCTATTTCTTTATTCATATCAATAAGTTCTACTTTAGGTAACTCTTTACCATTAACTCTTCTTTCTAGTGTCACGAGATTAAATACATTTTTTAATCCTCTAGCATATTCTTCTAACATAGGTGTTGCACTACCAAGTACTACCTTTGCTCCTAACTCTTCCGCTCTTTTTATCGCCACTTCTTTAGCATTATACCTAGGATTATTATCTTGTTTATAAGAGTCACTATGACACTCATCGATAATGATAAGACCAAGATTTTTAAGTGGTGCGAATACTGCACTTCTAGCACCTATTACAATATCTACTTCGTCCTTTACAATTCTTCTATACTCATCATACTTCTCTCCATCTGATAAGGCACTGTGAAGTAATGCTATATTATTTCCAAACCTTTCTTCAAAGCGTTTAATTAACTGAGGTGTTAGCGATATTTCAGGTACTAAAACAATACTCTTTAACCCCTTTTCTAAATACTTATCAATAAGTTCCATATAAACTTCCGTCTTCCCACTACCAGTAACACCATATAGTAAAGATACTGTATTTTCAGTATTTAAAATATTGTTGACAGCATTTTCTTGTAATGAAGTTAATTTTTTTATTTTTTTATCAATTTCTTCATAATCAAGTCTATAAACTTCTTCTTCTAAAACTCTTAAAATATTATTTTTAACTAAAGTATTAAGAATAGAGATAGAAACATCTTTTAACTCCTCACAACTTAACTTTTCTTTACTTTTAAACAACTCTACAACTTCTTTTTGTTTATCAGTTAATTTCTTATCACAATCATTTAAATAATATACTTTTCTATATTTCTTCTTAACATCACTTTTAATACTAGCTTTATATCCTTTAGGAAGCATAACTTGATAACAACTAATTAGTGATGCTAAGGTTGTTTTATGTAAATATTTACCAAGTTCTAACAATTCTTTAGTAAGTATTACTTCTTCATCTAAAACTTCTTCTATTTCTTTTAATTTATCTACATCACTATTTTTATCTTTCTCTAAAATAAACCCTACTAAAGTTCTATTACCAAAAGGAACCCTTACTCTTTTGCCTATTTCTATTTTATCTTCTAAAGATTTAGGAACTAAATAATCAAAGATTCTATCTACACTTTTATTAGTTATCTCAACTAAAACTCCTATTATCAAAGTAACACTCTCCTTTCTTACTAAAACTTTAGTTCGTAAAACAATTTAAAGAAAAAGGCTTAAATAAACAAAGCCATATATACTAAAAATCCAAAGAAAATTAAACTAACTATCAGACCATTAATCTTCTCAAAGTTACTACTTTTATATTTAACACCAACACCTATCATCATTAAAGCTCCTCCAATTAATCCACCAATATGAGCGGCATTATCAATACCAGGAACCATAAAGCCAAGTATTAAGTTAATAATAATCAAGGGTATAATTTGACTTTTTATAACCGTACCAAGATAAACTCTATAATGATATCCAAAGTAAAGTAACGCTCCAAGAAGACCAAATATCGCTCCACTTGCTCCTACACTTAAAGCATCAGGTGTTACTACTACTGATAATAAAGATCCACATACTGCACTAAATAAGTAAACAACTAAATATCTCCATTTACCTATAAAGCTTTCTAACTGCATACCTATAATCCATAAAGCATACATATTGAAAAGTAAATGGGCAAGATTAGCATGTACAAACACCGCAGTGATTAATCTATAGTACTCTCCCATTTTAACAAATGGTCCATAACTTCCAAGATAAGTTATTACAGCATCAGAATTACCTAAGAGCATTGGAATAAAGTATACTAACAAGTTAATTATAATTAAAGCATATGTAACAACAGGCTTTTTAGGTGAAAAAATATCTGCAACTTTTTCTTGATCTTTCTTATTATGTTTATTAATATCATTAGTAACTTTAACAAATAATTCTATTCCCTCTTCACTAAATTTTAACTTACGAGAAAGGTCAGGAAAAATAGATTTTAATAATTTATTTTTCTTAACATCAGCATCTTCATGCACTTCAACTGCTGTTATATTATCAGTTTTAAATTCATCTAAATTAACCGCTCCACCTAAATCCAAAAAGATACTTAGTGTATTTAATTTAAATGATAAAGTTTTCTTCTTTATTTTTCTTAAGATTCTATTAGTCTTAAATATATCAAATTTATATTGTTCATCATTATGAATATATCTCATTACTAATCTAACTACTTTATAATCTTCATCTAGGTTTTCAAGCCAAATCTCATCTTCAGCACCTTGTAATATTATAGGAGTATACCCTTTTTCGGTAATAAAGTAATGAAGAAGTTTCATAGCTAGAGTATTTTTCTCATTCATATCTATAATATGTTCTTCCATAGATATCTCCTTTCGATATATATTTTAACATATTTTGATTTATAAATAAACCTATTCTCTATATAATTTAAACGAAGAAACTTACTAAAAGCATTAACTAATATCTTCTTCACAATTCCAAATACCAAGTTTTCCTTTTGCAAATATAGGCTTATCTAAAACTTCAATGTCATCTAAAATCCAAGCATATCTGCCAGGCTTATAATCACCGACTAAATATTCTAACTTGTCTTTCTTTATCTTATCTAAAAACTCTTCATCCATATAAACGCAATCAAC
>CALVPN010000027.1 GCA_944351375.1 uncultured Bacilli bacterium
TGTAAGCTGTAGAATTACAATATAATTTTATAGCTTTTTCTTTTTTATATTATTGACTTAAAATTAGAATAAATATATACTTATATTAGAAGATGTGGGAGGTGACTACACTAAATGGAACGAAAAATAAATAAATTCTTACTAAAATGGAAAACAGATTTAATAAGAAAGCCTTTATTAATTATTGGAACAAGACAAGTAGGTAAAACATATACAGCAATAGACTTTGGTAAACAAAACTATCAACATGTCGCTTACTTTAATACAGACCATAATACTATTCTTAAAGACTTATTTAAAAAAGAAAGATCTATTACAAGACTAGCAGAAGCCCTAAGTATAATATCAGAAGTTCCTATAGTTAAAAATGATACCTTAATAATCTTTGATAATGTTACAGATGAAGAGATAATTAAAGGAATAAAACTATTTGGTTATGATAAGAATGATTATCATGTTATCGCTATTACATCAAGTAGAGATTCTCTATTAAAGTTTAGAGGAGAAGAATTTCAATATAAAATAATGACAGAAATGGACTATGAAGAATTCTTGTGGGCTATTGGAGAAAAAGAAACAGCAGATAAAATAAGATATGCTTATGATAATCATAGAAGTTGTAGTGTTCATACTAAAGCTTTAGATTTCTTTTATGGCTATTTAATAACAGGAGGACTTCCTGAAGTAGTAGAAGCATTCGCTACTAAAAAACATTATGGATATCTTGATAGTATTAAAGAAAGAGTCTTTGATATAAATAAAAGTGAACTATTAAATAGTAAAAACTTAATAGATATAGAACGTGGTATTGAAGTTATGGAAAGTATTCCTAAACAACTAGAAAAAGATAATAAAAAGTTTCAATATGGTGTTTTGGGCTATGGAAGAAGAGCTAAAGAGTATGAGAACTCAATTAACTTTTTAGTAACTAACCAATTAGTCTATCGTTCATATAAAATAAGAGTAGCAAAGTCTCCTTTATCTAGTTGTAGAGAACTTGATAGTTTTAAACTATATCTACCAGATGATGGACTTTTAAGTATGAGATATAACTTAACTAAAGATAGATTAAAAGTAGATGAAAATGTTAAGCAAGCTTTATATGAAAATCATATCGCTCATACTTTAGTAGAAGCAGGTTATTCCCTATATTATTATCAGTCAGAAGGAAAAGCAGAAGTAAACTTTGTTATTCAAAATAGAATGGGTAAGATTATTCCTATAGAACTTGCAACTAAACAAGGTTCTAAAGTAAAGAGTCTATCAGTCTTTATGAAAAAATATATTGTAACAGAGGCTTTCCGTATTACAGAAAATAATTTCAGTACTAAGAAAAATGTTAGGTACTTACCTATATATGCTATATTCTGTTTAAATGAACAATTATATTAAGGAGAGTGAAAAATGAAAAAAGTATTATTAACAATAATAGATGGTTTTGGATATAGAGAAGAAAAGAAAGGTAATGCTATAATTACAGCTCACCCAGAAAATATTATAAATTTATGGAAGGAATACCCTCATACTACTTTGGAAGCAAGTAGTGAAGCAGTTGGACTTCCAGAAGGACAAATGGGTAATAGTGAAGTAGGGCATTTAAATATAGGGGCAGGACGTGTTGTAGACCAACCTCTTATGCAAATTAATCATGCTATAGAAGATTGTAGCTTCTTTAAAAATGAAGTCTTACTAGGCATAATTAATCATTGTAAAGAAAATAATTCATCTCTTCATTTATTTGGCCTATTAAGTGATGGAGGAGTTCATTCTCATATTAATCATTTCTTTGCAATGTTAGACCTATGTAAAAAAGAAAACTTTCATAATGTCTATGTTCATGCTTTTCTAGATGGTAGAGATACCCTTCCAGATGTCGCTCTTAAATTTCTAGATTCTCTAACTAATAAGCTTAATGAACTAGGCTTTGGTAAACTAGCAGATATTTCTGGAAGATATTATTCTATGGATAGAGAAAGAATGTGGAATGTTACTAAGAAGTATTATGATTTATTAGTTCATGGAGAGGGAGTAAAAATAGATTCATATAAAGAATATATTGAAGACTCATATAAACAAAATATTATGGATGAATTTATCGTTCCTGTTAAATTAATAGAAGATGGAACCCTTAAAGAAAATGATGGTATGGTAATGCTTAACTTTAGACCAGACCGTATTACTCAAACATTCACTGCTCTAACTAATAAAGACTTTAAAGAGTTTCCAAGAGTAGATTTTAAAAATGTAAAACTAGTTACCATGATGACTCCAGAGCATACTGTTGTTGCCACTCCTGCTTTTCCACCAATGCATCTAACTAATACTTTAGGAGAGTATGGGGCGTCCATTGGATTAAAGATTCTAAGAATAGCAGAAGCTAGTAAATATCCACATGTTACATACTTCTTTGATGGAGGAGAAGAAAAAGATATCCCTAATACAGATAAAATAATTATTCCAAGAAAAGATGTAGCAACTTATGATATGTATCCTGCTATGAGTGCTTATGAAGTAACAGATAAACTAATAGAAGTTATGGATAAATATGATTTAATCATTTTAAACTTTGCTAACTGTGATATGGTAGGACATACTGGTAAATTTGATAAGGTTGTAGAAGCCGTAAAAGCTGTTAATGAAAATGTAGGAAGACTATATGAAGCAAGTAAGGAAAAAGAATTTACTATGTTTATAACAGCAGACCATGGTAACTCTGAAATCATGGAAGATGATAAGGGAGAAGTTATAACTGCCCATACAACTAGCCCTGTACCATTTATTATTACAGACCATAATATAAAAGAAATTAAAACAGGTAAATTAGGAGATATTGCTCCTACAATATTAAAATATATGGATATAGAAAAACCAGAAGAAATGACAGGTAATAACTTAATATAAAAAATTCGCAGTTACTTTGTAAAATTAATAATCACTAAGTGGTTATTTTTTTCTCTTTTAAATAGAACTAACGTATTATATAATAGAGTAAAGAGGAGGGAAAACTATGCAACGAATTATTTTTCATATCGATGTTAATAATGCCTTTTTGTCTTGGACTGCTATTTATCTTTTAAATCATGGCTATAAACAAGATATCAGAAAGATTCCTAGTGTTATAGGAGGAGATGAAAAAGCAAGAAGAGGTATAGTTCTTGCTAAAAGTCCTATCGCTAAGAAATATGGTATTGTAACAGCAGAAACATTATATAGTGCTAGAAGTAAATGTAAAAACTTACAAGTATTTCCTCCTAACTATGCTTTTTATAAAGAACAATCTAAAAAGTTATATAATTATCTATCACAGTATACTCCTGTAATAGAACAATACTCTATTGATGAATGTTTTCTTGACCTTACAGGTACTACACTTCTTTATGGTAATGATTATGTATCTCTAGCCCATAAAATAAAAGATGAAATCAAAGAAAAGTTTGGTTTCACAGTCAATGTTGGAATAGGAGAAAATAAACTATGTGCAAAAATGGCAAGTGACTTTGAAAAACCAGATAAAGTACATACTCTTTATTTAAATGAAATTGAAACTAAAATGTGGCCTTTAAAAGTAAATGATTTATTTATGCTAGGTAAAAGTTCTGCTAAAAAATTAAATGACTTAGGAATATATACTATTAGAGATTTAGCTGAGTCTAATATCAATTTACTGAGAAAACATTTTAAAAGCCAGGGAAATTACTTTAAAGAAGCAGCTTTAGGAATAGATTATAGTAAAGTAGAACCTAGAAATGCTAAAAATAAGTGTATTAGTATCTCAAGAACATTGCCTTATGATGTAACGAGAAAAGAAGACTTATTAAAAATATTATTTAGTGAAACAGAAGAAGTCTCTTTTACTTTAAGAAGCCAAAAACTATATACAGGAACTATCGCTGTTACTTATAGAAATAATTTATTTAAAAACTATTCTCATCAAATTACTTTAGATAATCCTACTAATGTAACAGAAGAAATCTATAAAGGAGTTAAAACAATCTTTGAAGCTAGCTGGAAAGAAGACCCTATTAGAAATATAGGAGTAAGATTAGGTGATTTAAAAGAGAAAGCAGTTAGTCAAATGTCTTTATTTGAAGAATCTGATGTGAAAGTGGTAGATAAGGTAGAGGAAGTAATGGATAGTATTATTAAAAAATATGGAAAAGGTAGTGTTATAAGAGCTAGTAAAAAAGAGGAAGATTATAATATCGAAAGAAGACAATAAAAAAAGTTTTTTGCACAGCTTTTGTGGAAAAACTTAATTTAAAAGATTATCAATAATAGAGTTAATCTCATTATCATTTAGCACAATATCTTCATTAATTAAACCAATGTCAGAGTGAATACCGTCATTCTTATGAAAGTCAGAACCTATTGTCGTTATTAGATTATGATGTTTAGCAAAGTTATTCCAATGAGTACTTTCATTGATTTTATTACCATTTATATCTAAATAAATGTAATTAGCTTCAATACCATCAGGCTTCATTTCTTTAACTAGGTTTAATATATCGTCATCATTTAATCCATCTTCATATTTATAACAGACAGGATGAGCAAGAACTACTTTACCACCAGCTTCTCTTATTAAATCACTAGCTTCCTTAGGACTAATAGCTTCTTTTTCTACATAGCAAGGACATCCTTCATTCATTATTGTTTCAATAAACTCACCTTTACTAGGAATATGTCCAAAAGTTTTTAATAGTAATTCTTTATTATCTTCATTTTCTACAATATTAGAAGCAATATGAGCTTTAGTAACAGCATCAATCTTATCTAAAGAATCAACATCAATGATATAACTCAACTCTTTTAATTTAGCCGCAACATCATGTAAATAAATATGCCTAGCATTTCTAATCGAGTATAACTTATCAGTAAACCTTTTATTATTAATATCAAAGTTATATCCTAATACATGAATACCTATTCCCTTATACTTAGTAGATATTTCTACAGCGGTGATTAATTTAACATTATTCTCTTTCGCATAATTAAATAAATCATCATTATAAGCAAGAGTTGTATCATGGTCTGCAATTGCTATAACACTAACCCCATTATTAACAGCTCTATCAATTATTTCTTTAGGAGATAATTCTCCATCAGATAAATTACTATGAATGTGTAAATCTATTAATTTTTTCATAACTGTCACCTCAACATAATAATATAGATAATTCTAACATTAAAATATAAAATAGTAAAAAAGTTTAGTAAAAAATATAAAATTATGATATAATATGAAACATATTCGTTTAAAGAGGTGAAAATAATGTTAGAGTTTAAAAGTGAAAATGGAAGAACATTTTTTATGGAAGAAGAAGATAAAGCATGTATTTCAGTACTTGCCAGTGGGTATATTATCACACCAAATGGAGATTTTATAAGCTCAAGTAATGACCATGGTATGTCTTTTGGGGGTTTTTATCATTTATTGGAAGGAAAAAATCCAATTGAAGAAGATAAACTTCATACCATGGAGGCAATTAATAAATTAGGACAATTAGGTTATTCTCTATTTTTAGGTACAAAAAGGACTACAAATAATTATCAAGATATGTCTTTAGGATTTGGTGTAGTTTATATTCCAGAAAATATTACTGAAGACCAAAAGAAATATTTGAAAGTACTTTTAGAAACAAATTGTAGAAGATGGAATAAAGAAGAAAAGTTGCTAACTATTGAATATGCATTAATTACAATAGAGGGAAAAATGCACCAAATATCAGAAGACGATTTTAACAATATAATTAATGATAATTCTAAAAAATATGTAAAAAATAATAATAAAAATTAAGCATTTTTTTGAAGAGTTTCAAATCAAATAAAAGATTAGAACACTATAAAATGTTCTTTTTTCTTTCAATTAAAAGGTTGTAAACATCAGAACTTAAATTGTTTTCAGTATCATTTCCCATAAGAGTAGCAACAGTCCGCCTTATATTATTTTTATCATAGTACTTGTCAATATAACTATTTAAATAGTTATAGTTAGTACTAATTATTTTACCGTTTTGGAAAAGCCTTATTTCACTATTTTCATCTGCTAATTTTATCCACTCATTTTTATATCTATCTTTCTCTTCATCAGTAAGTTTATGTTCATACTTTAATAATTCTTTAATCTCCTCTGGCACAGTTTCCCCAACACTATTAACATATCTATTATATTCATTTGCAAATATAACAGATATCTGATTAGGAAGCTTATAACAAAAGTAAAGAAAGTTTAAATACTCTTGAGTGTTATTACGACTACTCCAAATTCTAACAGTTTTATCCTTATCAATATTTATAGGAATATCTACATCTTTAATATTTCCTATAGTAAAATCTTCATAAAAGGCATATAAGTCGTTATTAATTAAATTACTTTTATAAAGCGGAGTAAAAGCAGCATAACCAAAAAACACATCTAATTTGTTCGTATTTTTATTATCTATCACTTTTTCTGTAAACATAATTAGACTCCTTTACACAATTTATTTATCTCATTATCTGCTCTATAAGGTATAAATGTCAATTTTTTTTACAAAAAACTTTTAAAAAATGCTTGTATTTCAATGATTTCTATGATAATATTAATTACGTGTGACTGCTTAGATGTGGGAGGTTGTCGATACGCCAGGTTAAGTTGTTAATCAGCTATCGGGTTATTCACACGGAGCAAGTCTATACTAGATATAGGCGAAGGGAGGACGTAAATAGTGTCAACACAAAAGATTCGTATTAAGTTAAAAGCATATGATCATAAGATACTTGACAATGCTGTAACTAAAATTGTTGAAACAATCAAAAGAACTGGAGGAGATATAGTTGGACCTGTACCTCTACCAACAGAAATTGAGAAATTCACAATTTTAAGAGCTGTTCACAAAGATAAAGATAGTCGTGAACAATTCGAAAGAAGAACACACAAGAGATTAATTGACATTAAAAGCCCAAGTAAAGAAACGATTGATGCATTAGCACATCTTGATTTACCAAGTGGTGTCGATATCAAAATCAAAACAATCTAAAATAGGAGGAAATGAAAATGAAAGGAATCTTAGGTACAAAAAAAGGAATGACTCAAGTATTCACTACTGATGGTAAGCTTATTCCTGTAACTGTTGTAGAAGTTGAACCTAATGTTGTTACACAAATCAAAACTAATGAAACAGATGGTTATGAAGCAATTCAATTAGGTTATAAAACAGTTAGAGAAAAACTAAGTAACAAACCAAAGATGGGTCATACCACTAAAGCTAATACTGAACCTAAGCGCTTCTTAAGAGAAATAAAAGGCGTAAATGTAGCTGATTACACTTTAGGACAAGTATTAGATGCTAGCGTATTTGAAGCTGGTGAAATTGTAGACGTTAGTGGAGTTAGCAAAGGAAAAGGTTTCCAAGGTGTAATTAAACGTCACAATCAAAGTCGTGGACCTATGGGACATGGTTCACAATATCATCGTGGAGTAGGATCTCTTGGAACAATGAGACCAATGCACGTATTAAAAGGTAAGAAATTACCAGGACAAATGGGTAATGTAAACTCTACTGTTCAAAACTTAGAAGTAGTAGCAGTAGACTTAGAAAATAATGTAATTTTAATTAAAGGTAATGTGCCTGGACCAAAAGAAGGGCTAGTAGTAATTAAAACAGCTGTTAAGAAGCCAGGTAAGAAAAATACTGCTAAAGACTTAATCACTTATGAAGAGATGAAAGAAGCTGAAGTTACTACTGAAGTAGAAGAAAATACTAATACTGAAGAAGTAGTAGAAGCTGCAACTACTGAGTCAACAGAAACAACAAACGAATAATCATCACTACAGTTTAAATAAAATTATGTTATGTAGTGAAAGGAGGAAAAAGTATGAAAAAGATAGATCTTTTAAATCTTAAAGGTGAAAAAGTAAATGAATTAAAATTAAATGAAGAAATATTTTCTATTACCCCAAATGATAAAGTATTATATGATGCAATTATTTTAGCAAGAGCATCATTAAGACAAGGAACACACTCTACTAAAAACCGTTCAGAAGTTAGTGGTGGAGGACGTAAACCTTGGAGACAAAAAGGAACTGGACATGCACGTCAAGGTTCAATTAGAGCTGTACAATGGGTAGGTGGAGGAAGATATGGAACTCCAGTACCAAGAGATTACAGTAAAAAACAAAATCGTAAAGAAAGAAGATTAGCATTAAAGAGTGCTTTAAGTCATAAGTTTAATGATAATGAAGTAATCGTTATGGAAGAGTTATCATTTACTACTCCAAAGACAAAAGAAATGATTACATTATTAAATACATTAAAAATAGCTGATAAGAAAGTACTATTCGTAGTAGAAGACTTTACAGAAAATGTAATATTAGCATCTAGAAACATTCCAAATGTAGCATTAATAGCAGCTAATGAATTAAATGTATTAGACTTAGTTAACTCTGATGTCGTAGTCTTTACTAGTGAAGCTATTAAAAAGATAGAGGAGGCTCTTAAATAATGGATACTAAATACTTAGAAATAATCAAAGCTCCTGTTATCACTGAAAAAAGTGGTTCTCTAGGAGAGAAGAATCAATATGTATTTAAGGTTTCTTCTAAAGCTAATAAAATCGAAATTAAACAAGCTATTGAAAAAATCTTTAAAGTACATGTAAAACAAATAAGAACATTAAATGTTAAACCTAAAAAAAGAAGAGTTGGTCGCTATACTGGACTTACAAATAGATATAAGAAAGCTATTGTAACTCTAGCTGATGGTGAACAAATTGATCTTGGTTAGAAGGAGGAACTAAAATATGGCAATAAGAAATTATAAACCTACTACACCAGGACGTAGAGGAATGAGTACTCTAACAAACGAAGAGATTACTAAATCTACTCCAGAGAAAAGCTTAACAGTAACACTTAAGAAAAACTCTGGACGTAACAATCAAGGAAAAATAACTGTTCGTCATCAAGGTGGCGGAGTTAAAAGAAAATATCGTCTTATCGATTTCAAAAGAGATAAGAAAGATATCGCTGGTGTTGTAGCAAGCATAGAATACGATCCAAATAGAACAGCAAATATTGCATTAATTAACTATATGGATGGTGAGAAAAGATATATCATCGCTCCTAAGAACTTAAAAGTAGGAGATAAAGTAATAAGTGGTGAAAACGTAGATATCAAAGTAGGAAATGCTCTTCCTATTATGAATATTCCAGTAGGTACTGTTATTCATAACATTGAACTTCGCCCAGGAAAAGGAGCTGCTCTAGCAAGAAGTGCTGGAACATCTGCTCAAATCCTAGGACGTGAAGGAAAATATGTAATGATTAGATTATCAAGTGGAGAACAAAGAAAAGTACTTGGTACTTGTATGGCTACAGTTGGTGTTGTTGGTAACGAAGATGCTAGCTTAGTTAAACTTGGTAAAGCAGGACGTAAACGTCATATGGGAATTCGCCCAACAGTTCGTGGTTCTGTTATGAACCCTAATGACCATCCACACGGTGGTGGTGAAGGACGTGCTCCAGTTGGACGTAAGGCACCTCTTACTCCATGGGGTAAACCTGCTCTTGGATATAAAACAAGAAATAATAAAAAGACAGACAAATTTATTGTACGTCGTCGTAATAGTAAATAGGAGGATAAAACATGGCTAGAAGTTTAAAGAAAGGACCTTATGTCTTCGAAAGACTATTAAAAAAGGTTCAAAAATTAAATGAAACTGGAAAAAAAGAAGTAATTAAAACTTGGTCACGCCGTTCTACTATCTTTCCTGAATTTATCGGCCACACCTTTGCAGTTCATAACGGTAAAGAATTTATCCCCGTTTATGTTACTGAAGACATGGTTGGACACAAATTAGGAGAATTTGCTTTAACTCGTAAAAATGGTGGACATGGCTCTGACAAAAAATAATAAAGACTAGGAGGAGTTAAAAATGGAAGCAAAAGCAATCGCTAAAATGCAAAGAATATCACCTATTAAAGCTCGTTTAGTAATCGATACTATCCGTGGTAAAAAAGTAAGTGATGCTCTAGCAATATTAGAAAATACAAATAAAAAAGCAGCTATCCTTACTAAGAAAGTCTTAAATTCAGCAGTAGCAAATGCCGTTAATAATAACGGATTAAATGCTGACGATTTATATGTAAAGGAAGCACGTGTAGATGCTGGTCCAGTAATGAAAAGAGTATTATTCGATTCACGTGGACGCATCGGACATAATGATAAAAGAACAAGTCACATAGTTATTGTAGTGGCTGCAAAATAATAAGGAGGAACTATAATGGGACAAAAAGTTAATCCAAACGGACTAAGACTTGGCATCAACAAAGATTGGGAAGCTAAATGGTATGCTCCTAAAGGTGAAGTATCTAAAACATTAGTAAATGATATTAAGATTAGAGAATACCTTGAAAAAAATCTTAAAAATGCAGGAATTGCCAAAGTCGAAATAGAAAGAACTCCAAAGAAATGTGAAGTTTCTATCCATACATCACGTCCAGGTGTTATCATCGGTCGTGGTGGAGAAGAAATTACAAAGCTTAAGGATAAACTATCAAAAGTCGTTGGTGAAAACATTAATATATCAATCGTTGATATTAAGAAAGCAGACCTTAATGCACAATTAGTTGCAGATTCAATTGCAAGTCAAATCACAAATAGAGCATCATTTAGAATGGCTCAAAAACGTGCAATCAGAAATGCAATGAAAGCAGGAGCTAAAGGTATCAAAACAAAAGTATCAGGACGTTTAGGTGGTGCTGATATGGCTCGTAGTGAAGGATATACAGAAGGAACTATCCCACTACATACATTAAGAGCAGATGTTGATTATGCTACAAGTGAAGCAGATACAACATATGGTAAAATTGGTGTAAAAGTATGGATTTACAAAGGCGAAATCCTACCATCAAAGAATAAAGTAAGTAAAGATACTAAAGAAAGTAAAGAAAGAAAAGCTAAAGGAGGTAATTAGAGTGTTAATACCATCAAGAACTAAATATCGTCGTGTTCACAGATTACCTTACGAAGGCAAATCAAGAGGTAATCGTGAGTTACACTTTGGTGAGTATGGATTACAAGCTAAAGAAGGAGCATGGATTACAGCAAATCAAATCGAAGCAGCTCGTGTTGCCATGACTCGTTATATGAAACGTGGTGGTAAAGTATGGATCAATATATTCCCACACATGCCACTAACTAAAAAGCCTATCGGTACTCGTCAAGGTAAAGGTAAAGGTAATGTTGAAGAATGGGTAGCAGTAGTTAAAGAAGGAAAAATCATGTTTGAAGTAGCAGGTGTTTCTGAAGAAGTAGCTCGTGAAGCATTAAGACTAGCAAGCCATAAATTACCAATAACTTGCAAATTTGTAAAGAAAGAAGATAAAGTAGCAGGAGGTGTTACTAATGAAGGTTAAAGAAATTAGAGAATTATCAAACGAAGAAATCAATGCAAAACTTAAAGAATCTAAAGAAGAACTATTCAACTTAAGATTTAGTGGAGCAATGGGTAACCTAGAAAAACCTTCACGCCTTAGAGAATTAAGACACCAAGTAGCAAGACTAAAAACCGTTTTAAAAGAACGTGAGAAAGAAGAAAAGGTTGATTAGGAGGTAAGTTATGGAAAAGAAAATGACACATGAATTAGTTGGTAAAGTTGTTAGTACAAAAAACAACAAAACTATAACAGTTTTAGTTGAAACACATAAAATGCACCCAAAATATCACAAAAGAGTTAAATCATCTAAAAAATACAGTGTACACGATGAAACAAATAAAGCAAAAGTAGGAGATGTAGTTAGAATTGTTGAAACAAAACCAATTTCTAAGACTAAACATTTCTACTTAAAAGAAATCGTAAAAGAAGCAGTTATTCTATAACTCTTAAGGTAAAGGAGGATAATCTATGTTACAACAAGAAAGTAGATTAAAAGTTGCAGACAACTCAGGAGCACGTGAATTATTAGTAATCAGAGTGCTAGGAGGAAGTCATGTTAAAACTGGAAATATCGGAGATGTAGTTGTTGGAACCGTTAAAAATGCTATACCAAATTCACCACTTCCTAAAGGTAAAGTTGTAAAAGCTGTAATCGTAAGAAGTAAAAGAGGAGTAAGACGTGAAGATGGTAGTTATATCAAATTTGATGATAACGCATGTGTAATCATTAAAGATGATAAAAGTCCAGTCGGAACTCGTGTCTTTGGTCCAGTAGCACGTGAACTTCGTGATAAAGACTATATGAAGATAGTAAGTCTTGCGAAAGAAGTACTATAAGGAGGAAAGTTATGAAGTTAAAAGTTGGAGATAAAGTCGTTGTTATAAGTGGTGCTGATAAAGGTAAAGAAGGAAAAATCATCAAAACACTTAGAAGCGAAAATAAAGTTATTGTAGAAGGAGTACGTATTGTTAAGAAACATCAAAAACCTACAGGAAATAACTCAGGTGGAATTCTTGAAATAGAAGCACCTATTGATGCCTCTAATGTAATGATAATTGATCCTAAGACTAAAAAAGGCACAAGAATCGGACATACAACAGACAAAAACGGAAAAAAAGTAAGAATAAGTACAAAATCTAAAGAAGTACTAGATTAGTGGAAGGAGGTTACATAAATGACATTAAAAGAAAAGTATAATAAAGAAGTAGTTCCAGCTCTTATGAGTAAATATGGTTATAAATCAATAATGGAAGTACCAAAACTAGAAAAAGTTGTTATCAATATGGGTGTTGGAGATGCTACTACAAATTCTAAATTATTAGATGCTGCGCTTTCAGACCTTGAAAAAATCTCAGGACAAAAACCAGTAGTTACAAAAGCAAAGAAATCTATCGCTGGATTCAAGATTAGAGAAGGACAAAAGATAGGTTGTAAAGTAACACTTAGAAGTGATAACATGTATAACTTTGTTGATAAACTAATTTCTATCTCACTTCCACAAGTTCGTGATTTTAGAGGAATTAATCCAAAATCTTTCGATGGTCGTGGTAACTATACATTAGGTATAAAAGAACAATTAATCTTTAGTGAAATAAACTATGATGAAATAGTAAAAGTACGTGGTATGGATATTATATTCGTAACAACTGCTAAAACTAATGAAGAAGCTTATGACTTATTAAAAGGTTTAGGACTTCCTTTTAGAAAGTAATGGAGGGTAAAAGATGGCAAGAAAAAGTATGGTTGTAAAACAAAGTAGAAAGCCAAAATACAAAGTACGTGAATATACACGTTGTTCACGTTGTGGCAGACCACATGCAGTTATGAGTAAATTTGGAATCTGCCGTATTTGCTTCCGTGAATTGGCTTATAAAGGACAAATACCAGGCGTTAAAAAATCAAG
>CALVPN010000028.1 GCA_944351375.1 uncultured Bacilli bacterium
TAAAATCTTAAGTTTTTTTTATTATCTTTCTATTTCTACTAATTCATATACTTCAATAGTATCTCCTTCTTTATAATCTTGGAAATTATCTAAAGTTAAGCCACAATCACGATCTTTAGACATCTCTTTAACTTGGTCTTTCTCATGTTGTAATGTCTTAATAGATCCATTGTAAATGACGATACCATCTCTTACTACTCTTGCTTTATCATTATTTTTAATAGTGCCTGAAGTTACATGACATCCTGCTATCATTCCAACTTTAGAGAATTTAAATAATTGTCTTATTTCAGCAGTACCAGTTACCTTTTCTTCATATATTGGTTCTAGCATACCTTTCATTGCTTTTTCCATATCTTCTACAACTTTATAAATAATATCATATAATCTTATTTCGATACTATACTCTTTAGCCATGTCAACTACTTTATTATTACCTCTAACATTGAAACCAATTACTATAGCATTAGATGCCCCCGCAAGAACGATATCACTTTCTGTAATACCTCCTACAGCTCCTCTAATAATATTTATTTTAACTCCTTCTACTTCGATTTTTTCTAAAGATGATTTAACTGCCTCTAAACTACCATTAGTATCTGTTTTTAGTATTACATTTATCTCTTTTAATCCTTCATTAATTTGTCCAAATAAATCTTCTAAACTCATACCAGTTCTATTTGTATCAGCTTCTTTTTCTCTTAAAGCTCTATCATTTGCAATCTGTTTAGCTTGTTTTTCAGTTTCAAAAGCCATAAACTTATCTCCAGCACTTGGAACACCAGATAGACCAGTAACTTCTACTGGCATTGAAGGAAGAGCCTCTACTATATCTTCACCTAAATCATTTTTTAAAGTTCTAACTTTACCAAAAGAAATTCCTACAACAACAGGATCACCTAATCTTAAAGTACCATTCCCTATTAATAAAGTTGCAACAGTTCCTACATGCTTATCCATCTTACTTTCAAGAACTACTCCTGTTGCATATCTATTAGGATTAGCTTTTAATTCTTGCATTTCAGCGATTAATAAAATATTTTCAAGTAAAAGATCAACACCTTCACCTGTTTTAGCAGATATTTTAGTTACTAGAGTATCTCCACCCCATTCTTCTGGAGTAAGTCCTGCTTCTACAAGACCTGTCATAACTCTATCAATATTTGCCTCAGGTTTATCTATTTTATTAATACAAACAATAATAGGAACTTTAGCAGCTTTAGCATGATCAATTGCTTCTCTAGTTTGAGGCATTACTCCATCATCTGCTGCTACTATAATAATAACTATATCAGTAACACTAGCACCTCTTGCCCTCATTTCTGTAAAAGCAGCATGTCCTGGAGTATCAATAAATGTTATTTTCTTACCATTACATTCTACTTGATAGGCCCCAATTTCTTGAGTAATACCACCCGCTTCGCCACTTGCGACATTACTTTTTCTAATATAATCAAGAAGAGTAGTCTTACCATGATCAACATGTCCCATAATAGTAACAACTGGTGGTCTTTCTTTTAAGTCTTCTTCTTTATCTTCTATCTCATAACTTTCAAAATTAGAAATATCAGCAGACTCTTCTCTTTTAACGGTTTTATCATAATCTAAAGCTAGTAATTCAACATCTTCAAAACTTAAAGAGTTATTAGCATTAGCCATAATACCAAGTCCCATTAACTTCATAATAATTTGACTTGTAGCTACATCTAAAGCATTAGCAACATCTGCTACGCTCATTCCTTCTTTATATAATAAGACATTTTCATCTACTTCTTGCTCATTACTTTGAAGTTTCTCTTTATGCTTATAAATTTTCTTTCTTTCTTTTTTGAAATCACTCTTAACGTTTTGATTCTTACTAGGATTTTTCTTAACTTTAGTTACTTTAATCTCTTTATCATCAGTTAAATTAGAATCATATGCTATTTGTTCTGCTTTCTCATCTAAAGAGAAATCATTAATCATCTCTTCATCAGTAGTATCTTCTACATAGTCTTCCTCATCTTGAAAGGAATTATCAAGTAAAATAATCTCATCATCACTAAGTACTCTTGTCAAATCACTTGTATCCATAGCAAGTCTTTCCATATGTTTAACTACATCATCAACACTTTTACTTATATCTTCTGCATATTCTTTTATTGTCATATCATTCACCTCTTTCTAATATTTTTCTTATTTCATCATATACCTCATCACTTATATTGCATTCTAATTTTCTTTCTAGACTTTTTTTCTTAATTGCCATCTCTAAAACAGCTAAGTCTCTTTTAATATATGCACCTCTACCGTTCATTTTTCCAGTTAAATCAACTTTAACTTCTCCTTCTTTATTTTTTACTACTCTAAGAAGATCTCGCTTATCTAATTTTTCACCTGTTACAACACAAGTTCTAAGAGGAATCTTTCTTGTTTTCATATAATATCTCCTATTCTTCTGTTTTTATACTAATACCTAATTCCTTTGCTTGTTCACTAGTTTTAATATCTATTTTATATTTAGTAAGTCTAGTAGCAAGTTTAGCATTAAGACCCTTTCTACCTATAGCAAGTGAAAAATTATCACCATCTGCTATTACTAAAGCTTCTTTTTTCTTAGTATCTGTAACTAGTACAGTTACTTCTTTGGCAGGTTGTAGAGCATTAGCGATAAATACTGCAGGATCATTATCATATTTAACAATATCTACTTTCTCACCATTAAGTTCAGTAATTATATTGGCAATACGACTACCACGCTCTCCTATACATGCCCCAATAGGATCTACTTTAGGATTTTCTGAATATACCGCTACTTTACTTCTAACTCCAGCTTCTCTTGCTACACTATATAAAAGTACTGTTCCATCAGCTAGTTCTGGTATTTCACTTTCAAATAATCTTTTAACAAAACCAAAGTGTCTTCTACTTAAAAGAACAAGTAAACTTCTACCATTATTATCTACTTTAGTAACATAAACTTTAATCTGACTACCCATTTCAATATGTTCACCAGGTATAATATCTTTCTTAGGTAAAATACCATTAGTACGTCCTAAGTCTATAAAGTAGTTATCAGTATCTTCGAGAGCTACTGTACCAACAAGTAATTCATCTTGTTTATCTCCAAACTCATCAGTAATACTACTTCTTTCTGCTTCTCTAATCTTTTGAATAACTACTTGTTTAGCGGTACTTGCTGCAACTCTACCAAAGTCTTTAGGTGTAACTTCAGTATCAATAGTATCTCCAACTTCAACAGTTTTATCTAACTTTCTAGCATCACTAAGTTTAATTTCTGTACCAGGATTAAAGAAGCTAATCTTTTCTTCTTCTTCATCCTTTTCCTTAGCTTTTTCTTCTTCTTTAAACTCTTTTTCACTTATTTCTGTATCTAAATCATCATCTTCTGCATAACGTTCAAATAAAGCATCTTCATATTCTTCTTTAGTCATCTTATCATCAGGTACTACTGTTAAGTATGAGAATACTTTAATATCTCCTGTATTTTCATTAATTAAAACTTTTACATTATTATTTTTACTTTTAGCATTCTTCTTATAAGCACTAGTTAAAGCATTTCTCATCGCTTCATAGATAATCTCCTTATCTATATGTTTTTCTTTAACTACTAGGTCAACGGCTTTAAGAAATTCTTTTCCATCCATACTACATATCTCCCTTCTCTTTAGAATGTATATCTAATACATCTATATCATTACATAAATTATTATCATCCATAATAGGATTAATAATTTTAGTTGCCTCTGTTATTTTATTAACATCGATTATTTCGTTACTATCTAGTTCAATATTTAATGTTTTAACACCTTCTTCAGTAGAATAATAAACACTACTAACAAATAGACCTAAATCTTTAATGCTTCCATCTACTAAAACTTTTACTTTTTCTTCCATAATACCTCCTTACAAACTAAAGAGCGAAGTTTTTTAAACTTCACTCCTTTCTTGTAATTAATTATACTATATAAAAATAGTTTTGTCAAAATAGTTATTTAATGTTATTATAATAATGGTGATGATAAATGAAAAAAGAAAGAGTATTAGAAATATGTAAAGGATTAGTAACTTTCTTAATATTTTATTTCAGTAGTTATTTACAAGTAATACCAATTGCCATATTTAATATTGATGTTAATAATTATACAACAACAGATTTAGCGATAGTTAATACTTTTACTGATTTAATATTAGTATTAATATTAATAATTTTATATTTTAAAGAGTTAAGAAAAGAATTTAAAACTTTTAAAGATAATTGGAAAATGAATATGGATACTGCCTTTAAATATTGGTTTCTTGGCTTAATGATTATGTGTATATCTAATATTGCTATTGGTATTATTACAAGTTTAGGTACTTCTAGTAACGAACAAGCAGTTCAAGGGTTAATAAGTTCTACTCCTTATTTAATGTTATTTACAGCTGGAATACTTGCTCCTATAGCAGAAGAGATAACGTTCAGAAAAGGTGTCTCTAAGATATTTAAAAATAAATGGGTATATGCTACTGCTTCAGGATTAATATTTGGTTTCCTACACGTTATGGGAAGTAGTAATCCTCTTGAATATTTATATATAATTCCTTATGGTAGTCTAGGTTTCTTCTTTGCTTTAACTTATTATGATACTAAAAGTATTTATCCATCTATTATAATGCATGCTATACATAATAGTGCTTTAGTTCTATTATCAATTATAGCACTTTAAAAGGTACTGGTTTAATTCAGTACCTTTTATTTCTACTATTTTATTAATTGAAGTTCAAATGTTTTTTCCTTGGTGCCATCTTCCCTTACAATAAATGCATTAAAGGATATCATATTTTGTACTTCCTTGTTCTTTTAAGTTAATTTCAACATAATAAGCTAAATATACTATATCAATTCTTCATTATTAGTTAACTTTACACTAACTAACTTAGATACACCAGACTCTTGCATTGTAATACCATATAAAGTATCTGCATATTCCATTGTCTTTTTCTTATGAGTAATTATTAAAAACTGAGTTTTATTTTTGTAATTAGCTAGATACTTGCCAAACTCCATAACATTCGCTTCATCTAAAGCTGCTTCTACTTCATCAAAGACACAGAATGGCACTGTTCTAACGTTAATAATTGCAAATAATAGACTAATAGCAGTTAATGTCTTTTCTCCTCCTGATAATAGACTAATAGTAGTTAACTTTTTACCTGGAGGACATGCAACTATTTCTATTCCTGTCGTTAAGATATCATCACTAGTTAATTTTAAATCTGCTTCTCCTCCATGGAACAATGCTCTAAAGACATCTTTAAACTCTTTTCTTATAAGTTCAAAAGTCTTTAAGAACTCTTCTTTCATAACTTCATCCATCTCATTCATTATCTCAAGTAATGTTGCAATTGCTTTACTTAAATCTTCTTTTTGATGTAATAAAAACATATATCTAGTATTAACTCTTTCATATTCATCAATTGCTGCTAAATTAACCATACCAAGACTTTTAATTCTAGCTTTATAGTTGCTTACTTTACTTCTAGCATCACGTTCTTCAAGATCAAGTTCATAATCTTTTCTAGCTTTTTCATAAGTAATAGAATACTCACTACTTAAAGTATTAAGTAAATTATCTAATTTTACATCTATTTCTTTAAGTTTAAGATCTAAACTATTTCTTTTCTCTTCAGTCTTTCTAATTAAATTATTCTTATACTTACTCTTCTCTTCATCTTCTTCTATTTTGTCTTTTAATAGTTTTATATCTTTCTTAAGAGTAGTTATTTTTAGTTCTAATTTTTCTTTAAAACTACTTAAATCATAGAATCTATTAACTAATTCTTCTTCTTTAGTATCTAAAGTATTATCATTACTTGATAAATTATCAATATTATCACTAATACTACTAAGAGTATCTTTATTACTTATTAGAGCATGATTTTTATTAGTAACATCATCTATTA
Source organism: uncultured Bacilli bacterium (assembly GCA_944351375.1). GTDB lineage: Bacteria > Bacillota_I > Bacilli_A > RF39 > UBA660 > Onthousia. The sequence continues at coordinate 5,947 of CALVPN010000028.1, forward strand.
GTAGTTTTAAGTCCTTTTCTTTTAGATATATCTTATCTTCCAATTTTCTTATATCTTCTTTAGTAGCATTAATATCAAGACTAATCTTTTTATTAGATTCTTCTAAACTAGTAATTATATTAATATAGTTAGTAATCTCTTGATTAATCATAACAGAACTTCTACCTTTATAGTTAGTACCTCCTGTCATTGATCCTCCTACATTAATAACATCACCTGCTAGAGTAATTACTTTATAACGTCTATCTATCTTTCTACTTATTCTTAAAGCAGTGTCCATGTCTTCTGCTACTAGTACAAGTCCTAATTGATTATAGACAATATTTTTATATTCTTTATCTGTAGTAACTAAGTCTGCTAGAACACCAATGTAACCATCTATAGTTTTTAAAACTGATAAAGTATTTTCATCTACATATCTTCTTTTAATAACATTAACAGGAAAGAATGTCGCTCTTCCTAAATTATTATTCTTTAAATATCTAATCGCTTCTTTAGCACTTTCTTCATCTTTAACTATAACAAAGTTTTTACTACTACTAATTGCAACATCTAAACATCTTACATACTCATCTTTAGTCTTAATAACATTACCTATAATGTCATAGATTCCTTGTAATTTATCTTCTTCTAAGACTTTCTTAATAGCATTAGGTAAATTATTGCCTCTTTCTGCTTCTAATCTCAACAACTCTACTTTATGTTTATTTGTTAAGATATCTCTATCTTGCTTACTCTGTGTCTGTTCATAGTTCTTTAGAGTTAATTTAAGACCTTTAAGATTATTCTTACTAGAGTTAATACCTTCATTCATATTAGAAATATCTTGATTTATAATACTTATCTCATCTTCTAAAACACTAATATCTTTACTAATCTTTCCTTTCTCATCAATTAAAGTTCTTAACTCTTCTTCTTGCTTAGTTGTACTCTTATTCTTTCTTTGTTCTTTTAAAATATTAAGTTGAAGATTTATCTTACCAATCTCTTCTGTTTTATTAAGTAACTCTTTCTGAGTAAATTCTAAATCTTTCTCTAAATTAAATAAATCAGTCTTATTCTTTAAAGAAACTCCACTATCTTTATTCACAGTACTCTCTAAATCTACTATCTCTTTATCTAATTCATCTTTTTCTTTCTTTAATATTTCTTCATTAGTAGATAGATTATAAATATCATAAGCGATTAAAGCTATTTCAAGGTTTTCTAATTCTTCTTTAAGAGTTTTATATTCTTTCGCTTTCTCACTTTGTTCTTTTAAAGGCTCTACTTGTACTTCTAACTCTTTAATAATATCCTCTACTCTATCTAGGGCATCATTTGTCTTATCTAGTTTCCTTAAGGCTTCTTCTTTACGTTTTTTATATTTCAAAATACCTGCTGCTTCTTCAAAGACAACTCTTCTATCATCATTACTTTCACTAATTATTTTAGACACTTCTCCTTGAGAAATAATATTAAATGATTCTTTTCCTACACCACTATCTAGAAAAAGATTAACTATATCTTTTAATCTTGCTTTATTATTATTAATAAAGTATTCATTCTCTCCACTTCTATAGACTCTTCTTTTAATACTAACTTCACTATAATCTATTTTTAGATAATGATCACTATTATCAAAGATAAGTTCTACACTAGCGACATTTTTAGATTTTCTTGAGGCACTTCCAGCGAATATTACATCACTCATACCCCCGTCACCACGTAAATTTTTAACTGATTGTTCTCCTAATACCCAACGTATAGCATCAACAATATTACTCTTACCACTACCATTAGGTCCAACAATACAAGTAACTTCATCATCTAGTTTTATTTCCATTTTATCAGCGAAGGATTTAAAACCATTAGTTACAATTTCTTTCAAGTACATTTAAAACACCACTCTTTACTCTTATCATTTTATCAAAGAATGAGTATTTAGACAAGAACAATTCCTTGATATTTAAACAGTTTTATGATAAAATATTCCCTATTAAAGGGGGGAGATTATGTATTATATAGTTGATGGAGAAAAAATATATATAGATGAGAGCAAAAGACCTATAGGCAAAGGAACTGAAGGTGTTTGTTACAAAATAGGTAATCAAATCTATAAGATATATTATAAAAGTTCTATATATGAGTTCGGAAAAAATAAGAGCATTAATCATCAATATATGATTGGTATCCCTACTAAACAAGTTATTCTACCTAATGCTCTTATATATCATGAAGATTACTCTTATGCAGGATATAAAACTGATATTGCTAATGGAGAGAAAAGTGTTACTAAAAAACAAGGTATTTCTCTTCTGCCTAGCCATAAGTTTGTTAGTAATCTTAAAGTATTAGAAAGTGATATGAAACTTCTTACTTATAATTATATATTAGTCGCTGATCTACAACCAGTTAATTACTTTTTTGATAAAGAAAAAGGTCTAATGCAAATAATAGACCCTGGTAGATATCGTGTTGAAAGATTTTGTCATGATGATACTAAAGAAGAAGATTGTGTTTTAAAAACAAGATGTAATAAGTTAAACCAAAAACAATTAGAAGCATTAATAACTATATTAATTTACAATGATCTAGTTAAATACAAACCTTTAAATAGTAAAGCAAAACTACAAAAATTAAGAGATTATATAAAAGAAGATAAATCATCTTTAAGTTACAGCGAATATTTTAGTGAAACTTTAAAAAATTATGAAGATGCTAATACTTATTTCAAATCTTTAGGTAAATATATTAGATAAGTATTCAAATACGTTATAGTGAATATTCTCTCATTTTCTTTACCAACATAATATTATCTATATATCATAGTTAAAAAGATAGACAACATCATCTATCTTTTTTTATTTAACATTTTATCATAGTAATTAAACAGATCTTCAAAAGCATTATAATGAACTATTTCCCTTTGTCTTAACCATAACAAAGGACCAATAACATCAGGATCATCTGTAAGATCTATTAGGTTCTCATATACTGCTCTTGCTTTTTGTTCTGCAGCCATATCTTCCATTATATCTGCAAGAGGGTCACCAGTCGTGGCAAAATAGGCAACAGTAAATGGTACTCCATTAGCATCCGTAGGATAAATAGCATTCCTATGTTCTGCATAGTTAGAAGCAAGTCCTGCTTCTTTTAATTCTTCTACAGTAGCATCTTTTAATAACTGATATACCATAGTAGATAGCATTTCCACGTGAGCAAGCTCTTCAGTTCCAATATCTGTTAACAATGCTTGTCCTTTTTGATCAGGCATAGTATATCTTTGATTAAGATATCTAAGTGCTGCAGCAAGTTCTCCATTAGGACCTCCATACTGTGTAATTAACTGTTTAGCCATACCTATATCTTTTTTCTTAATATTGACTGGATATTGTAATCTCTTAGCATATTTAAACATTACTTAATCCCTCCATATTCCAAGGAAATATTAATGTTTGCCATAAAAATGGACTTGTATCTAGACTATCACTACTAATAAGAATAGGACCATATTTATCTTCATAATCCATCATCAATCTATTCGCTTCTTTTCTATACTTATTAAATAAATCTAGAGCATTACCATCATTAGGATATAAATCTAAATATAAATTAAGGTCATGAGCAGCAAATTCTGCTTCTGACATTCTTAAAAACATCTCCTCTTGTTCTGTAGTAGGTCTTAAAGTTTGAGGTTCATAATTCTTATACTGACTGTATAAATTTCTAAACATATTACCTCTTAAATAACCCTCTTTTTCAGTAAAGAATTTAGGATTACTCATATCTCTATCCATATTATTTGGATAGTAATTATAATTAAAATCTCTATTCATAATTTTCTCCCTTCCCTTTATTCTATTCTAGATAGAAACCCAGGAAAGGGCTTTAACCTATTATAAAAAAAGAAATCAATTAGTTTCAGTTTGAATTGATTCCTTTTTTACTACATTTTACTAATGATTTATCATCATTTTCACTCTTTACTTCAGGAATATTAATGCTAGATACATAAGCATCACCATCGCGAACCATTAGACGAGAGAAGAAATGAATAACCTTATTTCCTTCATTATCTTTTACATCATACCAAAGGCCTTCATTCGTAATAGTCCAACCTTCTGGCATATTAACCAAGTAAAAAAGATCAGTATATATGCCAATAATTTGAATACCAAGTGATTTATACATCATTTGAAGATACTCTTCAGAATCATATTTCTTACAATATTCTTCAGGGACATAAGATCTAAACTCAATTGGAAGACAAGCTTGATTAGTGCTTTTCTCTGTACTACTTGCATCTAAAATTGCTTTTGTGTTTTTATCTTTTTCTTTCTTCATTTTATATTTCTTATATTTATCTTTAAAAGCATAATTATATTCAGGACTATCTTTATCATAATTTTCTAAGAAATATTTAATTCTCTCATCATTTAATTTAATGAATCTAATAGTATAACCATGTTTTTTAACTACATATTGCCATATTTTTTCAGTAACTATTTTATCAGATTCAGTATATGTAATTTCTATTTCTAAAGCTCTATCATTAAATCTTACTACATTGTTTATATTATCACTTAATAATTCTAATAAAAATTTTGGTGTTAATATTTCTTCTTTAACAGAATCCATAATATTGCCTTTATCATCATCTAACTCTACACCACTATTAAAATTACTACTACACATTTCTTTATAATATTCTTCATCTTTATATTCTTCTGGAGTAATACTTAAAAATTTGTTATCTCCATTTCGACTTCTCATTGCATATAATCTTGCACCTAATTTCCATAAGTCAGAAGTTAGCGCATTAGGTTTTCTCTCATATACAGAATAAAACCAATCAGATTGATGCCATTCTACTGAACCTAAAATAGCTAGTGAGCACATTTCTTCATCAATATATTCTAAAGGCATAATAGCAAAGCAATTCCTATCGAAACTAGTTGCATATTCGTTTGATTCCAATAAATCTTTAAAAAAATCTCTATCAAATTTTTCTATGTTATTTGTAATATAGTTAAATACTTCTTTATTTGTAAATTTAGAAATAAAAAACTCTCTAGTTCTTGAAGCTTCTGGCACATCATAGAAACTACATTCTCCCCACGTCATTAAAGAAACACAAATACTAGGTGTTCTTTCACTAACTGGATAATCTTTAATATTGTTTCTTTCAAGACTATATGTAGCCAAACTACAATTTTTTCCTTTTTTAAAAGTACCATCTTCTACCTTTTTATTAATTCTTTTATAAATTTCATCATTAATTGTATATCTCATTATATACCTCCCCTAATTGATCTATATTATAGTCTATAGTCTTTAGAGTGTCAAATATAATTCTTCAATATAAATAGAGAAGATAAAATTACCTTCTCTACTCTACTGATTTTAATGAATCTATCATATCTATTCTTCTTAAGATAAAGTATGTTATTACTTGAACTATAACACTAAATACTATAATAATTATAAATGTTAGAACATAACTTAATGGTTTAATTGTTTTAATAAATAATATCTCATCAGTCTCTGCTATCATTAAGATAAAGGTATTTAAAGAAAATCCTAAGAATATTCCTACTATAATACCTATTATAGTTAAAATAATAGTTTCCCTATATACATAACTAGATACCTCTTTATCTCTAAATCCTAAGACCTTTAAAGTTGCTATCTCTCTTTTTCTTTCATTAATATTAATAATTGTAAGATTATATAAAACTGTTATAGCAAGAAAACTTGAGAAAGCTATTATTAGATAGACTATATTATTCATACCAGCGATAATATCATTAAACATATCCATATTATCATCAGTATATTGTATCGCTCCAAAGTATCCAGTATCTAATAAATTATTAGATAGTCTTTCTTTATTAGTAGAATCTTTTAAATTAATTAGATAACTGTTAGATTCTTCATTATTAAATATCTCTTTATAGTAACTATCATTCATATACATAAAGTTACCTATATAATTTTCACAAATAGAAGAGACTTTAACTATAAATAGTTCATTATCACTATTTCTAATACTAATATTCTCTCCTACTTTAGCATTTAATAAATCAGCCATCTTTTCTGTAATAATAACTCCATCATCACTTAAATTTAAATTATTTCCGTCAAGAGATTTTAAAGTGACATAATCATTAATTTTTTCATCGCTCATAAATGCGATTAAGGTAAAGTCTAAGTTCTTATTATTCGCTTTAAAAGTAAAACTAGATATATTAGTATTTATATAATTAGTTATATTATTATCATTTAAAGATTTAGTAACATCATCTTCATTAACATCATCATTTAAAACTAAAGTTGCATCATAATGAGTTATTTCTCCATATTGAATATCAATTAAATCACTTAGACTATCTTTTATACCAAAACCTGTAAGAAGTAGTGCCGTACATCCTGCAATACCTAAAACTGTCATAAAGATTCTCTTTTTGTATCTAAATAAATTACGTAAGGTTATCTTCCAAGAAAATGATAAATGTCTCCAGAATGGTTTAATTCTCTCTAGTAAAATCTTTTTACCATTCTTAGGAGCTTCTGGTCTTAAAATAATAGCAGGAGCAAGTTTAAAGTCTTTAACAAGAGTAATAAATACTACTAAGCTCATTAAGATAATTGTTGTTAAGACAATAATTAAACAAGCATATGGATTAGCATATGTAGAAAGATCAGGTATTGTAAAGGATGCTGCATATACTGTATAAAGTATTCTTGGTATTAAAGTATAACCAACACTTA